>DASRYP010000053.1:0-11180 GCA_035687165.1 Actinoplanes sp.
GTTGATCGCGACCCCGCGGTCACCCGGACGGCACGCGTCGTCGTGACCGGAACCGTCACCGACCGAGGAGACATAGAGCATGAGGCGCGGAAGGCCGGCCAGCGACGCGTAGTAGCGCTGCCACGCGCCGCCGATGCCGAGCAGCCCGTCGGGCAGGAAACGCCGGATCGCCCGGTCGTACGCGTCCGGGCGTACTCCTGATCCGGGGGTGATGGTCTGATAGGTGCCGGTGAACTTCAGCGCCTCGAACCGGGCGATCTGCCACCGCGTCACGTTGGCGAGCGCGTCGATGTACCAGTCCGCCCAGGCGCTGACCTGTGCGCGGGAGGCGCCGCGGTCCCCGGGCCGCCAGCCCGGCACCGGGTTGGGCGCCATCCCGGCGGCCATCCCGGTGCCGTTCTGCGCGGCGGCGCTGAAGGCCGCGTACGAGCCCGCCGAGTTGTAGAGCATCTCGGCGTTGCCGCCCGACGTGAGCCGGATGTGGGCGAAGTTGCGCACGCCCAGATCCGCGTCGATCCGGGCGAAGTACCCGGCCGCGGCGTCGCGCACCGACTGGCTGAAGACCATGTCGATGCCGGTCAGCCGGGTGCCGTGCTGGTCCAGCGCGACGGCGTCGGGCAGCGTGCGCACCCAGTCGGGGCTGTAGTGCAGGCCAAGCGCGAGGGTGAGCTCCTGCCCGGCCGCCTGGAACCCGCGCAGGCGTTCCTTGATCGTGGTCACGTACGACACCGAGAACGCCCCGCGCGAAGGTTCGTAGGCGCTCCAGTCCAGTTCGAGCGTGGCGCCGCGCACCCCCGCCGCGTGCTCGACCGCCGCCACCGGCGCGTGCGAGCCGAGGGTCCCGAAGACCAGATCACCCGATCCGGGCGGTGGTTTCCGCGGTGGCCCTCCGCAGGCGACGACGGCCAGGAGCAGCAGCGCGAGCACGGCGGCGGCGCGAACGACGATCATCGAAGAGCTCACCGATCTGCAACGCGTAAAGCGGCATACGGGTTATTGGCCCCACGGTCCCCGTCGACCGCCTCGGCCAGATGCCGCAGCGACGCGCGCTGGGCCGCGCTGAGTCCCGGGGCCGAGGCCAGCACCCCGTCGACATTCGCCCCGCTCAACGTCCGGACCGCCGCGGCGAGCAGAACGACCGAACCCGCACCCGTACGGTCGTGCAGGAGCACGAGGTTCGGCGTGGACGCGTGGTCGGCGCGGGTCGTGCGCAGGAACGACGAGACGGCCGACACCTGGACGGCGGAGAGCGGGGCGTCCGCGGCCGACTTCAGGGCGAGGAATCGGATGCCCACGCTCTCGGCGGACGCCTTCTCCTCCGCCACGGAGAAGGTCGAGTCGTCCCGGCTGTTGATGGCGATGATGCCCCGAACGCCGTAGTCGTCGTGCAACCGCACCATGTCCGCCTCGGCGGGCTGGCCGGTGCGCACGACCCCGGAGGCGACTGTCGCGGCGAGCGGCAGCGCCGGCAGGGTCGACTGCTCGTCGTGCAGGATGCCGGTGGAGCGCACCACGAGCGCGAGCGCCAGCAGCACGCCGAGCCCACCGACCCGCACCAGCGTGGCACGCCGGGACACGGGTTCCAACTCGCCCAGCGCGGGCGAGGGAACCGGCAGCGGGTCCACGGCCGGGCGCAGCGGAGGCCAGTGTTCGGGTGGCGCCTGACCGGCCCCCGGGCCCGCGGGTGGCGGCGGAGGCGGCGACTTGCGGCGGCGTACCAGCAGGAACGCGACGACGAAGTAGAGCGCTACTACCCCGAGAAGCGTCCAGAAGAACGGCTCGACAGTCGTCGGCTGCGCCGGTGCCGTGTCGGCCGGCAGCGGCGGCGGGGTCTGCGCCTGCCGTGCCTCGGCCGGTGCCGCGACCAGTTCGGTGCCGAGCAACGCGGCACCGATCGGGGCCAGCCGTGCCTGGTCCGACCCGGCGGCGTGTTCCAGCACGCCCCCCGCGAACGCCTGCCGGATCTGCCCGTCCGCCATCGTCGTGGCCGGTCCGATCGCCTCGCCCAGCAGGTTCTCGTGGTAGGCCGCCGCGATCACCTTGTCAGTGAGCCCGGGCTCGCCGCGGGTGATCGGCGGCAACCCCGCCGCGCGGTACGCGGCCGGATCCCGCCGCGCCAGAGCGGAGACCAGCGGTACGGCCGTGACCGTGCCCGACTTGCTGGTCAACACCGCGCCGGCGAAGACCTGATATCCCGCGCCGGACTGCCAGCTGCCGGTCAGCGGCGCCCCGACCATCGTCTTGCCGCCGAGCTGGGTCCAGGCGGTCGAGAAAGCGCCGCTGTCCCCGTCGACCACCGGGTAACCACCGCACCGCGACCCCTCGGTCACGACGAAGTCGCCGCCGACCATCCGTTCCACGCCACCCTGGTCGTACGGCTGGCGGCCGACCTGCCAGAGCTCGAGGCCCTGGTAGGTGGCGCTCGGATAGGCCGCCAGCCGGGTCCCGTGGCCGCGGACCCAGGAGGAGAGCTGCGGGCTGGAGTTGCCGAACCGCATGCCCGCGTCCTTGTCGCTCAGCACGAAGAGCGTCACGCCGTGGCTGAGCGCGCCCGGCCCGGTGGCGTAACTGGCGATCTGACGCGTCGGGAAGAGCTGCTGGAAACGCTCGGCGTCCCCGGTGGCGTTCAGCGCGGCGCAGGCCGGCACGTTCGCCGCCACGAAGGCGGTGAGCCGGGCCAGGCCGTCGTTGCGGGTCGGGTAGAAACGCGCCCAGCTGCCCGTGCCGAGGACCAGCACCGCGCCGAGCAGTACCCAGGCGACCGCGGCAGACCAGCGCCGGGCCCGCAGGATGCCGTCGGCCAGGAACACCGTGCCGACCAGTGCGGCCGGGACGACGTACACGAAGAACTGCTCGTTGAGGGTCCCGAGGAGAACGGTGTAGGCGCCGAAGGCGTAGCTGGTGATCAGCCAGGCGAGCAGCCAGCGGGCGGAGTCGCCGCCGCGCTTCAGCAGCAACCAGACGGCGGCCAGCGCGCCGACCGCGAGGATCACGTAGGCGGTCGCGTACTGGGTCACCTGCTCGGAGAGGCCGCTCAGGAAGGAGACGCCGGGGCGGTTCCAGCCGGTGATCTGCACGGTGCCGAGCAGGCGTTGCAGCGTGACCGTCTTGATGTCGACGAAGCTGGCGAAGAGTCCTAGCTGGACCGCCCACACCACGAACACGCCCCAGAGCGCGACCGCGAGACCCAGAGCGGCCAGACATTGACGTACGAGGCGGCCGTCGCGCGCGAGCAGGGCGTACACGATCGGGGTGAGAAGCATGAAGATGCCCACCTCGTTGGTGAGCAGGGCGATTCCGCCGGCCAGCCCCACGACCGGGACGAACCAGCGGGAGCGCCGGGCACCCAGGGCGAGCGCCAGGTGGAGCGCCACCAGGCAGGAGAGCAGCGCGAACGGCTCGATCATGGCCATCCGGCCGAACCGGAGCAGCACCGGGTCGAGGGTCGCCAGCAGCGCGGTCACGACGGTCAGCACAACCCGGGCGCGGGGACGGGCCCGGTCGGCCAGCCGGTAGGCGAGCATCGCGATGAGCACGATGTTGACCACGCTGACCAGCCCGGCGAGCAACCGGGTGTCGGCGATGACGTCGACCAGCGGTTCCCGGTACGAGCCGAGCGCCCGCAACCATCCCGCCTGGACCAGGAAGGAGAGCGGCGTGTGCACGAAGAGCGGCCGGTTGGTCCAGGTCAGCGACCAGTCCTGCGCGACGAGTTGGTCGGCGCGGCTGTAGACGACCTCGTCGTACTGGGTGTCGGGGCTGCGGCCGAGGTTCCAGAGCAGGAACACCGACGCGATGCTCGCGCAGGCCAGGATCAGGCCGACGATGCGACGGTTCACGACGGCACCACCCGTCCCCGCCGGGGTGGGAACCGCCGGAGGACGGCGAGCCCCCGTTCGATGTCCTGCTCACGCAACAGTCGAAGCTTCAGTGTGGCCACCCCGTACAGAATGAGACCGGTCGCGATCGCGACCAGTGCGGGCAATGCCGGCGCGACCGAGGCGACGGCCAGCAGAACCACGAGTGGAAGAAGGGCGAGCAGGTAACGGGCCGCGTACGCGGCGTCGGCCCACCGTTGGTAGAAGCGGCGGGCGTAGACCCGCCCGAGGGCGACCGATCCGGCCCACGTCGCCACGGCGAAGGCGGTCGCCGCTCCGGCGATCCCCCACCGCGGCACCAGCAGGACCAGGGCGACCATCTCGATGATCAGCGCGATCGGGAGCCATCGCGCCACCGCCGCCACCTCCCGGGCGTTGAGGGTTTTGAGAAGCATGTCCATGACGATCAGGCCGAGCGTGCCGATGGTCAGGATCCGGAGCACCCCGGCGGCCTGGCCGTAGTGGGCCGGGAAGAGCACCCGCAGCACCGGGCCGGGGGCGACGACGAGGACCAGTTGCAGCGGCACCAGCGCCAGCGGCACCCACCGGAACGCCGCCCGGAACCACCCGTCGACCTCGTCGGCCGATCGCGCGTTGGCCACGAACGGGAAGATCGCGTTGCTGAGCGCGTCACCGACGAAGAACGGCGCCCGGGCCAGCACCGAGGCCGCCTGGTACAGGGCGATGTCGGCCGGCGTGACCCCGCGGCCCTGGCCGACCACGCTGAGCGCGAGGACGTCGACGGTGAGCATGACGCCGAACGCCGAGCTGGCCGTTCCCATCGAGACCGCGCGGCGACTGGTCGAGCGCAGCGCCACCCGGCCGGGACCGGGGATCTTGTCGTGCAGCGCCCACACACCGATCGCCGCGGAGAGCACGGCGCCGATCAGGAAGCTCGTCGCCACCCCGCCCACGCCTTGATGGAGCAGCCCGACGAAGGCGACCGAGACGATCACCTTGGTGAGGATCTCGGAGATCTGCATGGCGCCGTACCCGTCGAAGCGCCGCTCGCCCTGCAGACCGCCGCCGAGCGCACTCGTCATCGAGAGCGCGACGATCATGGTGGCGACGCACGCGACGGTGACCGGTGACGCGTCCGGGATTACCGAACGGGTGAATTGCACGAAGACGAAGACCGTCGCCAGCACCAGTCCCAGGGCGATGTTGCCGACGAACGCCGCCCGGTAGGTCGCGTCCACGATGCGGGAGCCGGCGCCCTTGGCGATCGTCGCGGCCAGCGCCCACGGGAAGCCGGCCGCGAGGATCATGGCGCAGAGGAACTGCACGTTCTGCAACACGCTGACCGTGCCGAACTCCGCCGGGGTGAGCAGCCACGCGAGGGCGACGCCGAAAGCGTAGTTGAGCACGGCGCCCAGGCCGAACCGCACAATCAGAACGATGCCCCCGCCCGCCGCGCTGCGCCGGCCGGTGAGCTTCATCATGGTGCGCGCTGAGAGTAGGTGGTCATGGGTCCGCAACCTCCGTGGTCCGGTGACGCCGGAGCCGAGGCCGAACAGGGGGGAAGGCGCGCAACCGTTGAGCGCCGGCCGTACCCATATCGGGGCACCGGGCGTAAGAAGACTGGGTAAACCGTTGGTTTCACCGGAGACAGTCGCGCACGCGACTGGGAATTCCCGCCGGGAAACTCTGGTAGGAAGGCGGGACGATCCATTCCGCAGTCGCGGGATCCAGGTTACCGCTCGAGGAGCTGAACCGGACATGACCCTATCCCCTCACGAGCTGTCTTCGCAGCGTGAGCTCTCGCCGCGGCGCCGCCGGGAGCACCTCGCCGTGGACGGTCGTGTCCTCTCCGACGAGTACCACGGCATCGGGCGCCTGGCCGAGATGCTGCTGCGCCGGCTCGCCGGGACCACCGAGTTCGAGGTCACCGTGTTCGTCCGGCCGGGACAGACCTCGCGGCGCTTCGACCTCGACGGACTGATCGAGGGGCTGGGTTACCGACGCGCCTTCTTCGACCTGCCGCTGACCTCGTCGTTGCAGTGGTTGCGCTGGCCAGGGGCCCTGCGGCGGGTCGGCGCGACGGTGACCCTGTCGCTCTACAGCCTGGGCGGACCGGTGGTCGGCGGCGGCCGCAAGGGCACGTTCGTGCACGACTGCATCATGGAGACCGATGCACGATTCGCCCCGGATCGGCGTACCCGGCTGCTCTACATGCTGCAGACCGCACTCATGGTGCGACGTAACCGGGTATTCACCAGAAGTGCCGCTTCGGCCCGCGACATCGAGCGATTCTACCGAGTACCGGTACCTGAGTGGCAGGTCATTCCTGGCGGAGTGGACGAGAACTTCGCGCGCGATATCGAACCCCTTGGGCAGATCGACGGACAGGCACCACCAAAGACGTACGTATTGCAAGTGGGCGCCCGTCGCCCGCACAAAAATGTCGCCGCTCTGGTGCGGGTGCTGCCGCACCTGCCGGAGGACTACCACCTGATTCTGGTCGGAACGGTCGATCATCGTTTCCCCGATCAGGTTCCGGCGGTGGCCGAGGAGTTGGGTGTGACCCACCGCATATGGCATTTGCCACGAGTCAGTGAATCCGAGCTGCAGAGCCTCTATGCCGGCGCTTCCGTCTTCGCCTACCCATCGCTGATCGAGGGTCTCGGCCTGCCGCTGCTCGAGGCGATGGCGGCCGGTCTGCCGGTGGTCGCCAGCGACATTCCGGTGTTCCGGGAGATCGCCGAGGACGCCGCGGTGCTGGTCCCGCCGGGCGACCCGCGGGCCTGGGCCGAGGCGATCCTGCGTCTGCGGTCGCCGCAGGTCAGGGCAGATCTCATCGAGGCCGGCCACCTGCAAGTGAAGAAGAACACATGGGAGGTCACGGCGGCTCGGATGCTCGAGGCGCTGCGCCGAATGTAAGACGGCTTGCCGACTCAGCCGTGACAAGAAGGTCGTCGAAACAGTACGGTCACCGATTCGTTACAGCCGCGCACAATCCTGACAACCAAACGCCCCCATGCGGTTTTCACGGCGGATGAGAACCGTCCGAACGGCCAATACCGCGCCGCTATCCGCGAGAACCGAGATCGGCGACGGTCAGGGTGTGCGACAAAGCGGGCAGCGGCCTTGGTCCGGCGAACAGTTTCGACAATTTGGACACGATCGGGGACGACTGTTCTCCCTAACGGGGTCCTTCCCATCGGAGCGCGGATTCCCTAGCATCATTTTCTGGCGACAGTCGTGCAATCCACGTCAGCCGTGGCCGGTGGTCCGATCCGCCGCCGGCAACAACCCGCGATTTCCGATCTTGGTAGGACCGGAAGTCCATTCTCGAATCCTGTTCATTCGCGACCTTCTACATTCGTGTCCGTCTTCATTCATGACTGTCATCAGTCACGTCCGTCAATGCGACACCTAATTGATCGTTGCAGACGTGAGGATTCATCGTGCATCAGATTTCGCAGCGATCCATGCCCGCTCGACCTGAAGAACAACGCCGCGGGCACCACACCGTCCAGGAGAAGCCGCACCGCCACCTCGATCCGCACGATCCCGCCCGAATCGCGGTTATCGTGCCGACCCGCCACGAGGCGGGCAGCATCAATGTCCTTTACGAGCAGGTCCGTGCCGCCCTGACCGGGCGCGACTGGGAGCTCGTCTTCGTCGACGACTCCGACGACGAGACGGTCGACCGGCTGACCGAGCTAGCCGACCGCGATCAGCGGGTCACCTTCGTGCACCGCCCGCAAGGCCGGCGCGACGGCGGCCTGGGCGGGGCCGTGCTCGCCGGCTTCGCCGCCACCACGGCCGGCGTCCTCGTGGTGATGGACGCCGACCTGCAGCATCCGCCCGAGGTTCTGCCTCGCCTGGTGGACACGCTGCTCGCCGGCCCGGCCGACATCGCCGTCGGCACCCGCTATCGCGGGGAAGGCTCCGCCGCGGGCCTGCACGGCCGGTTCCGCCAGCAGGCGTCGCGCGGCTGCCGCCGGCTGGTGCACGCGCTGCTGCCCCGTACCCGCGTCTCGACCGACCCGCTGGGTGGTTTCTTCGCCGTCCGGCGCGGCGTCGTGGAGGGCGCACCGCTGCGCCCGATCGGCTACAAGATCCTGCTCGAGATCCTCGTGCGCGGCCGGTGGAGCGTCGTCGACGAGACCGAGTACACCTTCCGACCGAGACACGACGGCGCCTCCAAGTCCGGGCCGGCCGAGGCTCGGCGCTTCCTCAGCCACGTCCGCGCGCTGCGCCGCGACCCGCATCCCGCTCCCGTGCCCCGGCAGCGGTCGAGTCCGGCCGGCCCGCTCAAGGTTCTGATCTTCACCTCGGAGGTCGCACCCGTGGTCAGCGGGATCGCCACCTCGATGGGAAATCTGAGCCGCAGCCTCACCGCGGCCGGCCACCACGTCGACGTGGTCAGCCGGGCCGACTTCCCGCACTTCATCCGCCGTGAGTTCCGGTTCTCCGGCTTCGCGCTCTCCTGGCCACGCTTCCGCCGGCTCCTGGCCGGTTACGACGTGGTCAACGTCCACGGGCCGGTGCCGACCATGAGCGACGCCTTTCTGCTGCTGTCCGCCACGATGCGACGGCGGCGGCGACCGGCGGTGATCTACACCCACCACAGTGATCTGGCCATTCCCGGGCTGCGGGCTGCCTGTGCCGTCTACAACCGCCTGCACCGGCGCATCGCCCGGCTCTCCGACGCGGTGCTGGTCAGCTCCGTGGAGTACCGCGACCGGATGCACACCCGCTCCGGGCCGCCGACCGAGATCATCCCGTGGGGGGTGAACACCAGTCGCGTGCTGCCCCGGCCGCCGCGGCCGGTGGGCGAGCTGCGGGTGCTCTTCGTCGGGCAGCTACGCCCGTACAAGGGGGCGCACGTGCTGCTCGACGCGGCCGACGACCTCTCGGGTGTCTCGGTGACGCTGATCGGCGACGGGCCGGAACGCCCGACGCTCGAGGCGCGAGCGGCCGCCCTGCCCGGCGTCCGTGTGCTGGGCCGGGTCGGCGACGAGGAACTGTGGCAGGCCTACAGCACGCACGACGTGATCGTGCTGCCCAGCCTCACCACGGCCGAGGCGTACGGCCTGGTGCTCGGAGAGGGAATGGCGGCGGGCTGTGTGCCGGTCGCCAGCGACCTGCCGGGCGTCCGCGAGGTCGCCGGCGCCAGTGGCCTGCTGGTCCCGCCGGGCGACGTCGAGGCCCTGCGTGACGCGCTCAAACGGCTCGCCACCGACGACGCCCTGCTCGACCGGCTCGCCGCCCTCAGTCTTCCCCGAGGCCAGGAGATGTCCGTCGAGAAGGCCACAAAACGACACGACCAAGTCTTCCGCACCGTGCTGGAACGGACCGGCGCCCGACGCGCCCCCGCAACAGTCCACCGCACCACGCACCTCTAGGGAGTACCGTGCCCAGCCTGCTCATCACCGACCCGGTAGCCGAGGTCACCTCCCGGTTCGCCAACGACCGCACCACCATCGGTGGAGACACCCGCTCGCTGCGGCTGCGGGCCAAGGCCCCGCTCCGGGTGAGCTTCGCCGGCGGCGGTACCGACGTCGCGCCCTTCCCCGAGACCGAGGGCGGCGCGGTGCTTTCCGCGACCATCGCCCGGTACGCGTACGGCAGCCTGACACCCCGACCGGACGGCGAGATCACCGTCTCCTCCGAGGACCTCGGTGTCTCTCTCCAGTTCGGCGTCAACGCGGCCCTGACCCTCGACGGGAAGCTCGACCTGGCCAAGGCGGCCGCCTGCCACCTGGGCGAGCTGGCCGGCGGCGAACTGCACGGCTACGACCTCAAGATCCAGAGCTCGGCGCCGCCCGGTTCCGGCCTCGGCTCGTCCTCCGCGGTGATGGTCGCCCTGGTCGGCCTGCTCCGCGACCGCTACGGGCTGCAGATGGACGCCTACCAGGTGGCCCGCACGGCCCACCACCTGGAGCGTTACGACCTCGGCATCCGCGGTGGCCAGCAGGACCACTACGCGGCGGCCTTCGGCGGCTTCAACTACATCGAGTTCCTCGGCGGCGACCACGTGGTCGTCAACCCGCTGCGCATCCGCGAGGACACCCTGGCCGAGCTGGAGCACAACCTGCTGCTCTGCTTCACCGGCCGGACCCGGGCGTCGGACCACATCATCGCCGATCAGTCGGCCCGGCTCGTGAACGCGGAGGCGGATACCGTCGCCGGGCTGCGCGCCCAGAAGGAGCTCGCCACCAAGATGAAGCACGCGCTGCTGCAGAACCGCCTGCACGACTTCGGAGTGCTGCTCGACGAGGCGTGGCACCAGAAGAAGCGGATCAGCCCCAAGATCAGCACGCCCTACATCGACGAGGCGTACGCGGCCGCCCGCGCCGCCGGAGCCCTCGGCGGCAAGATCACCGGGGCCGGGGGCGGCGGATTCATGTTGATCTACTGCGACTTCGATTCCAAGCGGCGAGTGGCCGCGGCACTGACCGATCTGGACATGACGGTGGAGGAGATCACGTTCGCTCCCGCCGGCCTGAGCACCTGGAGTCCCCGATGAGCTACACCACGGTCCTGCGGAACAGCATCGGCGAGAGCGCCGCGACGAAGAACCGCCTCACCCGCGACGACGGGCTGATGGAAATGCTCGACGAGATCACGATCGCGGTGGTGGCCGCCGTGTCGGACGGCCGGACGGTCTTCTTCTGCGGCAACGGCGGATCGTCGACCGACGCCGAGCACCTCTCGGCCGAACTGCTGGGCCGGTTCAAATACGACCGGCCGTCCCTGTCCTCGTACTGCCTGGCCAGCAACACCGCGGCGATGACGGCGATCGGCAACGACTACAGCTACGACCTGACCTTCTCGCGCCAACTGTCCGGGCTGGGCCGCAAGGGCGACGTGCTGATCGGCCTCTCCACGAGCGGCAACTCGGGCAACGTGGTGCAGGCCGTGCTGCAGGGCGCCGAGATGGGGATCACGACCGTGGCCTTCACCGGCGCCGACGGCGGGAAGCTGGCCGGGATCGCCGACTTCACGTTCAAGGCGCCCTCCTACGAGACCGCGCGCGTCCAGGAGTGCCACATGGCCGTCGGGCACACCATCTGCGAGATCGTCGAGGCCGCCGTCCACCCGCGGCCGTGACCAAGTGGTCCGCGGTCCTGCTGGACCGCGACGGCACGGTCAACGTCAAGGCCGCCGAGGGCGAGTACGTGGCCCGTCCCGAGCAGCTCACTCTGCTGCCCGGGGCGGGCCCGGCGGTGCGCCGGTTGCGGGACGCGGGCATCCCGGTCTTCGTCGTCACCAACCAGCGCGGGGTGGCCCGCGGCCTGATGACGGCGGACGACCTGGACGCGGTGCACGCCCGACTGGTGGAGCTGATCG
>DASRYP010000054.1:0-2960 GCA_035687165.1 Actinoplanes sp.
GGCCGAAGTGCTCGCCGACGCCGACCCCGGCCCCGCGCGGCACCTCGCTGTGGCCGTGCACCACCGCCACCAGCGCCAGGTGGAACCCGCCCAGGGTGGCCCGGTGCCGGAGATGGCCGTACCGCTCGCACTTGACGATGCCCTCGGTCGCGAGCTCCGCCAGTTCGGTCCACCGCCCCGACTGCCAGAGTTCGTGGCACAGCAGGACGGTGGCGTCGAGGGCCGGCGCCGTCGATCCCGGCCGCCCGTCGTTGATCATCCGGACCAGCGCCGGCCGGCAGGCCCGCAGCCGATCGGTGTAGAGGCCGGCCTCGGCGACCCGGACGACGGTGGCCAGGTCGTCCTCGTCGCGCAACCGGCCGGTGGCGGCGTCGAGTTCGCCGAGCAGCCGGTCGGCCATCCGCACCGGGTCGCCCAGTCCGGCCGCGCACAGCTCCAGTTCGGCGGGCACCTCCGGACGCAGTCGCCGGCACGCCCGCTCGAACGACTCCCACCTCTCGGGGACGGCGGAGTACCAGCAGGTGATCAACAGTGCGTGCAGGGCGCCGACCAGCGCGTCGTCCTTCGGCCCGTACGCCTCGATGGCCGTCACCAGCCCGCGGTGCGCCCGATCGACATCGAGGTCGACATCGAGGGCCACCGAGGCCGCGACCGTGGCCAACAGCAGTGAGCCGGCGAGCTCGACGCCTTGCTCGATCAGGCGTACGGCGTCGCGGAGGTCTCCGGCGAGGAACGCCGCTTCGACCAGCCACCGTTCGCGGGCAGCCGGATCGGGTGTCAGCTCGGCCGCCCGGTTCAGCGCGTCCAGCGCGGCGGCCACCTCCCCGCGCCGGATCGCGATCTGGGCGCCGCGCCGCAGCCGCTCGGCCAGGGCCGCGTCGTGACTCCCCGCCGCACCGGCCAGGTGGCGCAGCTCCCGCTCCGGCTCGTGCTCCCAGGCCGTCGCGAGTGCCCGGTGGGCCCGCCGGATCTCCAGGTCGGCGGCGTGCCGGATGACCGCCGCGCGCAGCATCGGGTGGGCGAAGACGATCCGCAGCGCGTGCTCGTCGACGGCGAGGAAGCCCAGCTCGACCGCCGGGGTCAGCGCGGCGAACACCTCCAGCGCCGGGGCGGCGGCCCGCACCGCGCCGAGATCGCCCGACTCGTCCAGGGCGGCCAGCAGCAGGACCTCGCGGGTGGCGGCCGATAGCACGGCGAAGGCGGTCCGGGTGCGGGATCGGACGCGTTCGCTGATCGGCAGCATCGGCGGCAACGACTCCGTGCCGGCCCGCTGCGGGCCGGTGAGCGCGGCGGCGTACTCCAGCAGGGCCTGGGGATTGCCTCGGCTCTCGGCCACCAGACGGTCCCGGACGTTCGCAGCCAGCCCGGGATGTCGCTGCTCGAGAAGCTCCGCGGCGGCCGGTTCGCCGAGCGGTTGGATCCGGTGTTCGGCCAGGCCGGCCAGTTCGAGGACGCCGTGGGCCCAGTCGGACCGGCTGGCCAGCATCATGGCGACCCGGCTGCCGCCCAGGCGGCGCGCGGCGAAAGCGAGCACCCGGGCGCTGTCCTCGTCGAGGTCCTGACCGCTGTCCACCAGGACGAGCAGCGGCCGCCGCGCCCCGGCCCGGCGCAGCAGTTCGAGCGTCGCGTTCGACACCGGCAGCAGCTCCGGCAGACCGCTGGTCAGGCCCAGGGCAACCTGCAGCGCGTCACCCGACGGGGCCGGCAGCGCCTCGACCTCCTCGTGCAGCGGCGCCAGGAGTTGATCCAGCGCCTGGTAGGCCGCGCTGCCGCCGAACTCGAGGCCCGCCGTCCGCAAGATCCGGGCACCCGCCACCGACGCGTACCGGGCCGCGGCGTCCAACAGCACGGACTTGCCCGATCCGGGAGGGCCGAGAATCAGGAGCGCCCCGCCGTCGTCGATCGCGGCGTCGACGAACCGGTGGATCACCGTCAGATCGGCCGCGAATCCCGGCAACAGCTCGCTCATGGCGTCATTTTCGGAGCCGCGCCGGACGGCCGACAAGTCGCCGGGTGGGCCGCCTTACGATCACGATCGCACCACCACCGTCCAGCTCTCTACCAAATGACTCAATGGGCCTCTGCACCGCAGGTCAAGCCGACAGCGAAGCCCGTGACCCAGCCTACGGCGGCCAGGGGTCACCCGATCGATGTGCGGAACGCGCGCGGAAACCAGGCTGAGGCCGGAGCACGGCCGACGAGGAGGTCCCGCCATGATCCCCGCCCAGCACATCAAGGACTGGTCACGACTCGCATCGACCGTCGTCCGTGGTCGCGACGCCGAGATCGAGATGCTCGACGGCCTGGTGGCCGCGGCCAGCTCGGGCGACGGCCGAGTGGTGCTGATCGACGGTCCGTCGGGGATCGGCAAGACCCGGCTGGCCGAGGAGGTCGCCGATCGAGCCCGTCGCCGCGGAATGCGGGTGCTGCACGCGGAGGCGGCCGCCGGTACCCGCGGCCACGTCGACCCGCTGCTGGCCGCCCTGCTCGGTGACGACCCGCCGATCGTCGATCCGGCGGCCCTGCGGGCCCGGGACGGCGGTGCCGACGACGCCCGCTACTGGATCATGCACGAAGTGTTCGCCGCGCTCGCCGCCGCCGCCGGCCAGGTCCCGCTGGTGATCATCATGGACGATCTGCACGCCGCCGACGGCGACACCATCACGGCCGTACGCATGCTGTCGTCGCGTCTGCGGAACACGGGAGCGCTGTGGATCCTGGCCGGCCGGCGGGTGCAGGCATCACCCGTCGTCCACGAGACGCTGAACCACCTGCAGCGCGACGGTGGCGTGGAGCTGAGGCTGGGCCCGCTGACCAGCACGGCCGGTCTCAGCCTCGTCGAGGACTTCGTCCGGGCCACGGCGCTTCCGCCCCTGCTGAAACTGGTCCGCGAGGCGCGCGGCCACCCGTACTGGATCCTCGAACTGCTGCGCGGCCTGAGCGAGGAGGGCCGCCTGCGG
>DASRYP010000055.1:0-2687 GCA_035687165.1 Actinoplanes sp.
GGACGCGCGAGGTCTGGCGCCGGGCCTCGTCGCCGATCACGCGCTGCAGCTCGCGGACCATCCACGGGTAGGGGTGGGGGCCGCCGACCGAGCCGAGCAGGAAGTGGGCGCCCGCCACGTCGGCCACCCACGCGCGCATCGCCTCGTTGGTGGCGTCCTTGAGGGTGCGGCTGCCGGTCGTGACGGGCACGATCTCGGCGCCGAGCGTGGTCATGCGCAGGACGTTGAGCTGCTGGCGCTCGATGTCGCGCGCACCCATGAAGACTGTCGCCTCGAGGCCCAGCAGCGCGGCCGCGGTGGCCGTGGCGACGCCGTGCTGGCCCGCGCCGGTCTCGGCGATCAGCCGGCGCTTGCCCATGCGCCGGGCGAGCAGCGCCTGGCCGAGCACGTTGTTGATTTTGTGGGAGCCGGTGTGGGCCAGATCCTCGCGCTTGAGCAGCAGGGTGATGCCGAGCTCGGCGGAGAGGGTGCGGGCCGGGGTGAGCGGCGTCGGGCGGCCGGCATAGACGTCGAGGAGCTCGTCGAGCTCGGCCCGGAACGCGGGGTCGGCCCAGGCCTGGCGGAAGGCCGCGGCCAGGGCGCCACAGGCTGGGACGAGGGACTCGGGGACGAACCGGCCGCCGAAGTCACCGAAGCGACCGGCGACCGGTTCGGTCATCGAGGTGGATTCGCTCAATGAGGTAAGCATCGCGCCTCCAAATAGTTCTAGAACTCCCGTCCGCAGTGTTGCATAACGCGGCCGGGAGTTCTAGAACTATAGGAGTGTTACTTCTTGGCAGCCGCCGCGTAAAGCGTCTCCGGCGAGACCGCGCCGGCGAAGACCCGTCCGTCGTCGGTCACCAGCACGCTGAACAGGGGACCGGCGAAGATCCGGCCCTTGCCCCAGGTGCCGCTCGCCTTCGGCAGCATGTTCAGGGCGCCTTCGGCCTGCTTGCCCTCCTCGCCCTTTGCCTTGGGGAGCTGCGCCGTGACGATCGAGGCCCAGCCCGCATCGATCACCTTCGGCTCGGGGCCCTTGGCCAGCTCGGCCTCGACCTTCTTGTGCGCCTTGGCCCGCTTCGCGGCGTCCTTCTCGAGCTTGTTGACGTCCGACTCGGTGACCTTCGCGCCCGGCGGCGGGTTGAAGACGAACTGCTGCGCGTCGGGCTTGTCGAAACTGATCTGCTGGAACGCCACTCGGATGGCCGGGCTCGTGGCGTTCTTGGCATAGGCGTCGACCCGCAGCGGGATGTGCCGCTCCGCGTCGATCGCCAGGCGCACCTGGCCGACCAGCGACTCCTTGGCCTTCGGGCTGAGCACCAGCTCGTAAGCGTCCCGCCCGGCCACCTTGGCCGCGCCGGTCGTGCTGACCTCGGTGCTGTCGTCGATCGCCGCCAGCGCCGCGTTCGCCGCGTCCTGCGGTGTCGTCGGCACGTCGGTCGGCAGCGAGGACGGCTTCCGCCCAGCCCCGGCCGGCACCTTCAAGTGCGTCGCGGCGTTGTCCTTGCTCTTCCAGAGCCAGACGTCCTCGCCGTTGCGGATGACGTCGGTCTCGCCCTGGGTTCCCACCAGCGCGAGCCGGGCCTTGTCCTCACCGGCGTACCAGACCCGCGCGGTGTTGCTGCCGGCGAGCAGGTTGGCCAGCTCGGCGCCGCCCGTCGCACCGCCGGAGAGCCCGGCGATCTGCGGCAGACCGAGATCGGCACTCTGCACGATGGTGCCGGAGAGCCCGTCGACCTCGGCGTTCTGCACGTCGACGAGCAGCTGAGCGGCGCTGCGCTCGGGCAGCGCCGGGTCGGCACTCGCCACGATCGTCCCCGCGATCGCGCCACCGCCGATGACGACCACTGCCGCAACCGACGGCACGAGCCAGCGCAGCGTGGGCCTTGACCTGAACACGGACACGATGTCCACCTCCCGTTGATCTGTCACAAGAGTGCGACATGGCCGCTGTGACCGGGCTGAGAGCCGCCCCTAGGGGTAGCCCCGCACGTGCAAAAGTAAAGAGGTGCGGTTGCTGGTGGTAGAGGACGAGGCGCGGCTCGCCGCGGCGTTGCAACGTGGGCTGCAGGCCGAGGGTTTCGCGGTCGACGTGTCGGGCGACGGGCAGGACGGGCTCGAGCTGGCCCGCCACGGCGGCTACGACGCGATGATTCTTGACGTGATGCTGCCCAGGCTCAGCGGTTACCGGGTCGTGCGGCAGTTGCGCGCCGAGCAGATCTGGGTGCCGGTGCTGATGCTCTCGGCCAAGGACGGCGAATACGACCAGGCCGACGGTCTCGACTGCGGCGCCGACGACTACTTGACCAAGCCCTTCTCGTACGTCGTCCTCCTCGCCCGGCTGCGCGCGCTGCTGCGGCGCGGGGTGCACGAGCGCCCGGTCGTCCTGCGGCACGGCGACGTCGATCTCGACCCGGCCGAACGGCGGGTGACGGTGGCCGGCGTCGAGGTGGCGCTCACGGCCCGCGAGTTCGCGCTGCTCGAATACCTGATGCGACGCCCCGGCGAGGTGGTCAGCAAGATCGAGCTGCTCGACCACGTGTGGGACGCGGCGCTCGATACCGCGCCGAACGCCGTCGAGGTCTACGTCGGCTACCTGCGCCGCAAGATCGGACGTGAGCGCCTCGAGACCGTGCGCGGCGCCGGATACCGGCTGTCGGGGGGCTGACGTGCGCCGGCCCCGGGAGCTCAGCCTGCGGACCAGGCTG
>DASRYP010000056.1:0-10484 GCA_035687165.1 Actinoplanes sp.
GCAGAGCCGGCTGGCCGACGAGAGCAACATGCCCAACTCGGCCGCCAGACCGCCCAGGTTGAGGCCCTCCGCGCGTTCGACGGCGAGCAGAGCGTTCAATTGGACCGAGGACATGCGAGGGGTCACCTGCTCGCGGGCGACGTCCCACGCGAGCAGCAAGGCTTTCGCGGCGTCGTCGATCGCCGCGGTGTGCATAGGGTCCGGCTGCTCCGACCCTAGGTGAACGGGCATGGTGCAGCAGAGACTACCGGTACAGCCGGGTCTGTTCGAGGAGGTCGCCATTGATCGACAGGCTACTGGTGCTTCGGCGAACACTCACCGAGGCCGCCGCTGACGCCGTGCCGGAGCGCCTGGCCGAGGCGCTGGCCAAGGAGTACGGAGTCACCGGAACCGAGTTGTACCTGGTCGACTACCGCCTGGCCGCTCTCGTGCCGATCTTCGGCGGCCCCGCGCGTACCCATCCGGGCGATCCCGCCTGGCGCTGTTTCGACCACCAGTCCACGGTTCGCGAAAATGGTGTGATCTTTGTGCCGGTTTCCGCGCGAGGAGAACGAATAGGCGTGCTGAGCTGCGTACCAGCTCCCGCGGCCCCCGGGGCCACGGCGGAACTGGCCGAGATCGCCGCCGCCCTGGCCCACGAGTTGCAGGCGGCGGCCGACGGCACCGATCGCTACCAGGCAGCCGTCCGCACCCGCCGGCTCACGCTCGCCGCCGAGATGCAGTGGGAACTGTTGCCGGGGCGCAGCCGGATCCGCCCCTCGTTCGGGCTGGCGGGACAACTCGAACCGTCGTACGCGGTGCGTGGCGACAGCTTTGACTGGGCCGAACAGGACGGCCGGCTCTCGCTCAGCGTGCTCAACGGGATGGGCGAGGGGGTGTCGGCGGCGCTGCTCACCTCGCTCGCCACCTTCGCACTGCGCAACGCCCGGCGGGCCGGGATCGGGCTGGCCGACCAGGCCGCGCTGGCCGACCAGGCGCTCTTCGCCGAGCACCGGGGCCTGGCCCACGTCTCGGCTCTGCTGCTCGAGCTCGACCTGAGGACCGGCGAGGTGTTCGCGATCGACGCGGGCTCGCCCCGGCTGCTGCTGCTCCGCCGGGGTGAGGTGCGGGAGCAACAGCTCACCGAGCAGTTCCCGCTCGGCATGTTCGAGGAGACCGACTACGAGCTGGAGAGCTTCCGGCTGGCACCGGGCGACCGGCTGATGTTGGTCAGCGACGGAATCCACGACGCGGTCACGGTGGCCGGACGGTACGGGGACACGGCCCTCGGCCGCTTCGTGCGGCGGACGGGGGCACTGGCGCCGCTGCAGGCCGTGCGGTCTTTGCTGGGCGACCTGCGGGCGTACGTCGGGGACGCGGAGCTCGAGGACGACGCGGTCGCCGTCTGCCTCGACTGGAACGGGCCGGTGATCTGAGGTCCGGAACGCGGCAGGGCCGGCCCCCGTGGGTGCCGCCCCTCCCGCGTACGTGCGGGGGACCCGCATGAAGTCGACCAGGTGCGGATGCGTCGCCGAGTAGTCGTGCACGGCCACGCTGACGTCCTGGTTAGCTCTTGGCCCCGGTTCGGCGGCCGATGGCCTCGACGAAGATCGACGCCATCTTCGACTCGTCCTTGGTGACGAAGACGCCGCCGGCGGGAGTCGCCTTCACGATCGTCTGCAGCTCGCTCTCGTCGACCTGGTCACCGATGCCGATGATCACCAGACGGACCGGTTTGGTCGGATCGTCCAGCCGCTTCAGCTCACCGAGCAGCTTGTCGATCGTGATGCCGTCCTTGTTCTCGTTCTTGCCGTCGGTGAAGAGGATGACGGAGTTGACCTTGCCGGGTTGCCACGTCTTCTTCACCTCCTTGTAGGCGTCGAGCACGGTGTCGTAGAGGCCGGTGTCGCCGTCCTCCTTGGGAATGATCTGCCCGATCGAGGCCTGCAGCTTGTCACGCGACGAGGTGAGCGGGCTGATCGGCACGATCTGCTTCCAGGGCCGCTTGCCGACCATCTCGGTCGAGAAGAGCCACACGCCGACCGCCCACTTTTCGCCGAACATCTGCAGACCGGCCGCCGCCGCCTTCCGCGTGACCGCCGCCCGACTCTGGTTGCCGGCGGTCGGCACCTTGGTCTCCATCGAGCCGGAGACGTCGAAGACCGCGAGCACCCGGCCCGGCCGGGTGATCGCCGTCCAGCTGCCCAGCACCTGGCTCAGCGCGCTGGCGTCGAGCCCGGACGCTGCCTCGCCGCCGTTGTCCCCACCGCTACCGCCGACCGAGTCGTTCACAGCGGGCGAGGCATCCGGAGCGCCGAGCGGGCGCGCAAAGCCGGCCCCGAACGAACCGTCCGGCGCCCGCAGCCCGGCCGCACCGAGCGCGTTCTTGAACGTAGCGTTGGCGAGCTGGGCCCGCAGACCCACGGCCACCTTCTGCTTCTGCAGATCCACCTCGGGCATCACCGCGTATGGATAGTCGAGGGCCAACGGGCTCGGGTCGAGGTAGAGCGCGACCAGCGGCACCGGCGGCTTGGCCGCGTTGTAGGCGACCACGTCCTGCTCGGAGACCGGGGCCGCGCTCAGGCTCTGACCGATGTCGGCCGGGTCGATCGAACGCGGGAACCTCTGGATCAGCTCGTCGCGCAGCGCGGAAGGGCTACTGCCCAGCGCCTGGATCGCCTTGACCTTGGTGCCCTGCGCCTTCTCACCCGTGCCGGCCGCCTGGCCGAGCGCGAGCAGACCGGCGAGGCCGGCCGCGTCGCGGGTCGGGTCGGCGATGCCGGTGTTCAGGCTGGTGCTGGTGATCATGTGCTGCAGCAGCTGGCTCCAGCCGAGCTTCTGCTTGGGCCAGCCGACGGTCGACGCGACCGGCTTGGGCATGGCCACGACGATCGGGCTTTGCGCGACCGGCTTGCTGTCGGAGGGGACGAAGCCGGGAGCCTCCGACTTGAGCCGCAGGAGCCAGGTCGAGGAATCGGGGATCCAGACGTCGGTTACTTTGACGGACTCGGGGGCCGTGCCCACGCCGGCGAGGACCACCTTGTGCTCGCCGGCGACCGCCGCGGCCATCGTCGCCGAGTTGACATCGGTGACCGTGACGGCGACACAGGTGCCGTCGACGGCGGCGCCCTCCTGCACCCAGCGCTGCGCGACCTGGTCGACAGCCGATGAAAGCTCACCGGTCGCGGCGACGGTCAACCGGACGGATCCGGTGCACCCCTTGTCGGCGAGCTGCTGATACCCAACATATGACCCGGCGAGAACAACGACGATCGCCATCGCAGCTCCGACGACGCCCGCTCCCCTGACAGTGAAGTTTCTACGATGGCGGCCAGACACGCGCTCCATAGTGCGCAGCACAGAACCTGAATGCCATATACGTTCGGTCGAAAGTTACTCGGATTGGCATACTTGGCACCTTGAGTCACTGAAAGTGTTTATGCCATTTCGATCAGTGGCGACTTGCGTCCGCTTTGCGTTCTGTCCGACCTGGACGGACATCTGTCCCGTTCCGCCGGTCAGCCCCATCCCGGGGCAGGTCAGCCCCATGCTGAGGCAGTCCAGCCCGGTGCCGAGGCAGGCCGGCGCTATGCCGAGGCAGGCCAGCGCAGCAGACAGGTCGGGGTGGGCGCACCGGCCGGGTCGCCCTGCGGGATGGGCACCCCGGTTTCCCGGTCGACCCGGAAAGTCGTCACGCTCTGTGATCGCTGGTTGGTTACGTAGAGGTGGTCCCCGACGAGGATCATGTGACGTGGCCAGTCACCACCGGTGGACGTCTCGGCCACCGGCGTCGCCTCTTCGCCGTCCCACGCGAAGGTCGCGATCGTGTTCGCGCCGCGGTTCGCGACGTAGACGAAACGGCCGTCGGCGCGCACCAGAACCTCGGAGGGGTAGTTCTCCCCCTCGGCCGTGGTGGTCGCGACCCGACCCGCCTCGGCCAGCGAACCGTCGCCGGCCGGGCGCCACCAGGTCAGGTCGCCACTCAGCTCGCCGACGACGAAAAGGGCGCCGTCGGGCGAGAAGCGCACATGCCGCGGGCCGGTGCCGGGCTCAGCGGAGACCGCGACGGGCAGCTGCGTCAGGCGGCCGGCGACCCGGTCGAGCCGGGCACGCCAGACCTTGTCGGAGCCGAGATCGGCGATCAGCACGTCGTCCCGCAGCGGGAGAACCATGTGAGCGTGCGGTCCGGCCTGGCGATCGGCGACCGGGCCCCGGCCCACCAGGTCGAGCAGGTCGGAGCGCTCGCTGGGGGCGCCCTCGGGGTCGAGCGGGAAGACGGCGACCGAACCGGTGGCGTAGTTCGCCACTAGCAGGTGCCGGCCGTCGGCCGTGACCGCCAGGTGCGCGGGGTCGCCGCCGCCGGTGGGCTGGACCGACAGCGGGGTGAGCGCGCCGTCGAGGCCCACGGTGAAGGCGCTGACGGTGCCGTCGGACTCCAGCTCGTTCACGGCGTACAGGATCGGGAGGGTCGGGTGCCGCGCCAGGAACGACGGGCTCGGCGTGCGCGCCGCGACACCCAGCCGGGTCAGCACCCCAGTGGCCGGGTCTCGCCTCAGCAGGACGATGCCCTCGCCGTCGCCGCCCTTGTCCGCCGTGTAGCCACCGACGAATACGTACTCATCCCTTGCGCCCATAAGACGATCTCATCACACCGGCCGCCCGGGCCGCAGACCCCTGCCGTTACCGCAGGCCCGGCGGCCCAGGTGAGCAGCCGTCGACCACCGCCTCGAAGGGTACGGCCAGGCTGCCGAACCCTGCTGCCGTCCCGCCGAGAAACGGCCAGGGCACGAGAAGCGAACGAGATCTCGAACAAAAGCTCCCGGGAACGCCGCCGCTCAGCGGGAGGCGGCGGCCGCCAACTGGCGGCGGGCGACGTACTCGACCAGTTCGATCAGGACGTTGCGGGCGCCGGTCGGCTCGCGGGCGTCGAAGAGGACGACCGGCACGTCGAGGTCGAGGTCGAGGGCGCGGCCGACCGCGGCGGCGCCGAAACGCGGCTCGGGATCGAAGCAGTTGACCGCTACGACGAACGGGGTGCCGCGCTGCTCGAAGTAGTCGATCGAGGGGAAGCAGTCGGCCAGCCGGCGGGTGTCGGCCAGCACGACCGCGCCGAGCGCGCCCTCGGACAGCTCGTCCCAGAGGAACCAGAACCTGTCCTGCCCGGGCGTGCCGAACAGGTAGAGCTGCAAGTCCTCGGTGATGGTGATCCGACCGAAGTCCATCGTCACGGTGGTGGTGGTCTTGCCCTCCACACCGTGCACGTCGTCGGCGCCCTCGACGCCGGTGAGGACCTCCTCGGTCTGCAGCGGGCGGATCTCGCTGACCGAGCCCACCATCGTGGTCTTGCCGGCGCCGAAGCCGCCCGCGATGAGGATCTTGAGCGCGACCGGGATGCGCGACGACGCGCCGTTGCGGTCAGAGCGCACGGAGTCCATTGACAACCGCCTTGAGTACGTCGACGTCGTGCGGCTGAGTGGCCGCCGGGGGTTCGTACAGCGAGATGAGTCCAGCCGAGCGTAGATCACCCAGCAGAACGCGGATCACCCCGATGGAGAGGTCGAGCGCCGAGGCCAGCTCGACAACCGAGATCGGCTCCCACGACGCGGCCACGATCGCGTGGTGCTCCGGGTGCGGGAGGCCACCGTCGGGATCCGCGCCGGCGGTGGCGACCACGAAGGCCACGAGATCGAACTCGCCGCCCTCGGGAGCGACCCGGCCCTGGGTCATCGCGTAGGGCCGGACCACCGGGCCCGCGTCGCGATCGAGCCAGTCGTGCGCCGCACGCGGCTGGTCCGGCATCAGGGGCTCAGCCGGCATCTGGGCGCGTCACGGCGGAGCGATCGGGGGCACTCATGTTCTGGCCGACCCGGGTGACGAGCATCGCCATCTCGTACGCGATGAGGCCGAGGTCGGCGTCGCTGGAGGCCAGCACGGCCAGGCACGCACCGTGGCCGGCAGCCGTGACGAAGAGGAAGGCCGCCTCCATCTCGACCACGGTCTGGCGCACCGGACCCGCCTGGAAGTGCCGGCTCGCGCCCTTGGCCAGGCTCTGGAACCCGGCCGCCATCGCCGACAGGTGCTCGGCGTCCTCCCGGCTCAGCCCGGCCGAGGCTCCCATCAGGAGCCCGTCGGCGGAGAGCACGACAGCCTGCTGCGCCGTAGGCACCCGCTCCACAAGATCGTCGAGGAGCCAGGTGAGGTGCGCGCGCTGGTTCGTCGTCTGTGTCACTTATGCGTCCTTTTCCGGCCTGGTCACGTCTTCGCCCCCGGAGTCGTCGGCACGGTGGTTCTCCGCATCCTGGCCGCCCCCGGTTGATGCCTCGCCCCGGTCGAACGCGACATTCACGATCGCCGGGAAACTGACGGTAGCGGCATCCGCAAAGGATGCCTCGCGCAGGCGTACATCAATGTCCGTGTCGTGGTGATTCGACGTATCTTCAGATGCGGAATCCGTCGTGGCACGTCGGTCTCGATCACGCTTTCCGTCGCCCGTAGCGGCGAAGGCGTCACTTTTCGTAATGTCCATGTTTTCCAGGTGGTCGGCGCTTCCGGGACGGTCAGCGCCTTCGGGACGGTCAGCGCTTCCGGGACGGTCAGCGCTTCCGGGACGGTCAGCGCCTTCGGGACGGTCGCCTGGACCGCGACCCCCCGCCAGGTAGCGAGACGCGTCGATGCGGCCTCGCCTCGTGCCGAGCTGCAGGGCGCTCATGATGCTGCGCACCTGCTCGGGCGAGCGGAGCGGGGCCGGCGGCTCTTCGGGCGGCTCACCGGCCGGGCGGCGCAGCTGCGGCGCGAGACTGGCCTGACGGACCCGGCGGGGCAGACCTCCCTCCGAGTCCCTGGCCGGAAGCGGCTGAGCCCCGTGCGGTGTCGCGCCGCTCGCGCCGACGGGCGGCGGCGAGGTCGGGGCCGCGAACATCGGGGCCGCGGAGGTCGGATCGGCCGAGGTCGGCATGACCGGCGCCCCGGTCGGCGCCGCGGCAGCGAAGAGCGGGGCGGCTGAGGTGGGCATGGCCGGCGCCGAGTTGCGGGGAACCGATCGCTGCGCGGGGGTAGGTCTCGCCCGCGAACCCTCCCACTGGGCCAGATCGGCCAGCAGAGCGTCGCGGCGGGACGAGCCGCGCCCTGCTGCCGGCACCGACGGCTCGACGTCGCGGACTGCCGGCTCGACGTTCCGGGCGGTGTCCGTGGGCGCGAGTTCGGTGGCGGGCAACGCATCCGGTTCGGTCGAACGACGTACGCGTCTGCGCTGGATCAGGCCCTCGTCGTTGACGCCCTCGGTGACCGAGCTGGGGGTTGGGCCGCCGGCGACCGCTGGTGGACGGGTCGGACCGCCGGCAACCGCTGGTGGACGGGGCTGGCCGCTGGTGACCGCTGGTGGACGGGGCTGGCCGCTGGTGACCGTGCCTCGCACCGGGCGGTGGGGTTCCGGGCCGGGCCGCGCGGTGCCGTCGATGATCGGGGTGCCCGAAGCGGTGACCTGCTGGAGTCGTTCGGTGCCCTGCCACTGCAGCGCGGCGAGCGACGGCCGCGACGGGTCGGCGGTGCCGGAGCCGACCAGGGGGCGCTCCCCCGTGGACGGGCCGGGCGGCAGAGCGGCCGGTGGCATCGTTCCGGACGGCAAGGCCGCGACCGGCGCTTCGGCGATCAGCTCGCCGGGGATCAGCACCATCGCGGTGACTCCAGCGAACGCGGACGTGCGCAGCGACACCCGGATGCCGTGCCGGGTGGCCAGTTGGGCCACCACGAACAGGCCGAGGCGAGCGCTGTCGGTGGGGTCGAAGTCGGGCGGTTCGACCAGGCGGCGGTTCGCCTCGTCGATCGCCTCGGGGGTCATGCCGAGTCCGCGGTCCTCGATCTCGACCCCGTACCCGTTGGGCAGCACCTGACCCGAGACCTGGACCCGGGTGTGCGGCGGGGAGAACGAGGCGGCGTTCTCCAGCAGCTCGGCGAGCAGGTGGATGACGTCGCCGACCGCGCGGCCGAGCACCGCGGCCGACTCGACCGAGCGGATGTCGACACGCTTGTAGTCCTCGACCTCGCTGATCGCGCCGCGAACGACGTCGATCACCGGTACCGGGTTGCGCCAGCCTCGGCCGGGGGCGGCGCCGGCCAGGATGACCAGGTCTTCCGCGTGGCGGCGCATGCGGGTGGCGAGGTGGTCGACGCGGTAGAGGTCCTCGAGCTCCTGCGGTTCGGTCTCGCGCCGCTCCATCCGGTCGAGCAGGGCGAGCTGGCGGTGCAGCAGGGTCTGGCTGCGCCGGGCGATATTGAGGAAGACCTCGTTGAGCCCGCGCCGGACGTTCGCCTCCTCCACCGCGGACTGCAGCGCTGTCCGCTGCACATCGTTGAAGGCGTGCCCGAGCTGGCCGATCTCGTCCCGGCCGTACTCCAACGGGGGTGTCTCCACGTCGACGTCGACGTCCTCGCCGCGTTGCAGCCGGCGAACCACCGTGGGCAGACGCTCGGCCGCCATCTCGCGCGCCTCGCCGTGCAGGCGCCGCAGCCGGCCGACGATCGACCGGCCGACCCGCACCGAGAGGTAGACGGAGAAGGCGAACGCGGTCAGGCCGAGCAGGGCGGCGAGGCCGAGCCGGAGCAGCACCCGTTCGGCCACCGGACGGGCCCGATCGGTGAGCGAGTCGGTCGCCGCGACCCCGAACCCGCGCAGTTCCTGGGCCACGGCGACGTAGGCCGGGCGGAACTCGGCGCTGCTCACCGGCGCGCGGACGCCGTCGCGACTCTGCTGCGCGAGCTGGCTGAGCAGGCTGTCGAGCCGGTCGTAGGCGGTGCCGCCGCGCAGCTCGGCGAAGGCGGCCCGGTCGTGCTCAGCCATCTCTTCGACGCCGCGGTCGAGCAGGAAGCGGGCAGTGCCGACGTCCTGGATGAGCTGGCCGCGGATCGCGGGGGTGAAGCGGCCGGCGACCGTGGCCCCGCCGACCAGGGAATCGACCCGGCTCAGGAACTCCTGGCCCTGCCCGACCGTAGTGAGCGCGCGCAGTTCGCTGTCGATCTGTTCGTCGTTGAAGGTCGCGGTGGCGGCGAAGGTCTGGAAACCGGAACCGATCACGCTGTTGTAGAGACCTTGCGCGCCGGTCGGGTCCATCGCCCGGCGGTCGATGTGCCCCCGGTTGCCGGTCAAGCTGGCGAGCTGGACGACGAACTGGTCGATGCGGGCGCGCAGCGAGTCGCGCGTCGCGCGTCGCGCGCCGTCCCCCTCGGCGAGCCGGCGGAAGTGCGCGACCGCGCGGTCGGTGGCGCTGCGCTGGTCGAGCAGGGCCTGCGCGGGCGGGCCGGTGGCCGAGAGGTATTCGACGCTGAACAGCCGCTCACGCTGCAACTGGCCGACAAGCTCGATGCCGGGATTGCCGACGTTGTCCAGCACCGTCCGGGCGGACAACAGGGTGAACGCCGGGCCGGCGGTGAGCGCCGTCGCGAAGAGCCACAACGCCAGCAACGCCGTCAGGGGGACGGCGGCCAACACGATGATCTTCGAACGGATCGACCAGTAACGCTTCTTCATCAGGCTCCGCTCTTTCGCGTACGCCTGGCGAGAATACGGAAAAGCTTCCGAGCGAGCCACCGCCCCGGCATACCCAAATCCTCGCTTAAGTCCTTTTTAACCCTGGAGGTTGGCACGACCTGGCCGGTCGTCCTTACGACACCACAACCCGGGCATTACGCAAAGTCGCGAAACCAGGGTCTCCGAAGGGGATTGATGAAGTACCACGGATGGGAATACCCGGGGTCGAAGAGGAGGAGGCCCCGATGTCCCCCACTGCCACCATCATCCTGATCATCGTCATCCTCGTCGTGCTCGCCGCGATCGTGTACGGCGTCCGCGTCGCGCGGCGAAAGAAGTTGCAAGATACTTTCGGACCGGAGTACGACCGGGTGGTCGCCGACTCCGGCAACCGCACCGACGGCGAGAAGGAGCTCCGCGAGCGTGCGAAGCGGCACGCCTCGCTCGAGCTGAAGCCGCTCTCCCCCGAGGCGAGGGCGACCTACACGGAGCAATGGGAAGAAGTGCAGATCCAGTTCGTGGACGACCCCAAGCTCGCCGTCGCGGCAGCCGATGAGCTGGTCACCCAGCTGATCTCCGAGCGCGGCTACCCGACCGGCGAGTACGACGACCAGCTCGCCAACCTCTCCGTCGAGCACGCCCGCACGCTGGAGCACTACCGCAAGGCGCACGACATCAGCGAGCGGAGCAGCGCGGGTTCGGCGAACACGGAGGATCTGCGGCAGGCGCTGGTGCACTATCGGGCGCTCTTCGCCGACCTGCTCGGGTCCGACCCGGTGGCGTCGACTGGTACTACTGAGTCAGAGTCCACTTCGGAGGCGACGCCCGCTCCCCGTGCGGCCGCCGACGAGTCCCCCGCCCGCGACACCAGCCGCTAGGAGTACGCCATGAAGTTCTTCTCGAACGAGAAAGAGGACGAGACCCAGCAGGACGCCGACCGTACGGCCAGCGCGGCGGCCAGGCCCGCGACTGTGCCACCGCA
>DASRYP010000057.1:0-6150 GCA_035687165.1 Actinoplanes sp.
AACGACGTGATCGACCCTGAGCGCTGTCACGGCGACCTGCTGCTGCAGATCTGCGGGAGCGGCCACGACCGGGTGGCGGCGGTCGCCGACGATTTGGTCCGCGCCGGCGGCGCGGGCTTGCGGACTCGGTGGCGGATGGCCGGGTTTCGGGCGGAGAGCGGCACCACGGTGTCGGGGTTGCCGACCGCCCGTAACCTGTTCGGTTTCCGGGAGGGCGCCGGAAATCCCGACCCGGCCGATGCGGAACTGATGGACCGGCTGGTGTGGACGGACGAGGGCGGGACCTATCAGGTGGTTCGGCTTATCCGATTCGCCACGGCGCTGTGGGATCGCGAGCCGGTGCCGCGTCAGGAGTCGGCGATAGGCCGGCGCCGCCAGGACGGCACGCCGCTGCAGGGCGGTGCCGAGGACGTCACGTTTGACTACTCGGCCGACCCGAACGGCGATGTTGTTCCGCTCGACGCGCACATTCGCCGGGCCAATCCGCGTACGCCGGAGACCGAGAACAGCCGAATCCTGCGGCGCAGCTACTCGTATCGCAACGGCGATGACGAAGGCATGCTGTTCATCTGCTTTCAGCGCGACCCGGAACGGGGTTTCGCAGCGGCCCAACATCGCCTTGCCGGCGAGGCGATGGACCGCTACGTGCTGCCGTTCGGGGGCGGCTACTTCTTCGTGCCCGAGTCCCCCGCCGCGCTGGGTGGTCTGCTGGGGGCCTGATCTCGCACGTGCGGTCCGAAGAGGACGGTGGGGCGCACCCATCGCCGGGATGCGTGTGTCAGGAGGTACCTGGTGTTCAGCCCATCGATCACGGTCGCCGTCAACGACGACCACGGCAACCGTCTCGAGTCCTCGATAAGGTCAGGGATTGAAGTACGGATCCTGCACCATCGCCTCGAACGCCTTGAACGCCGGCTTGTCCCCGGTCAGCTGGAACTGCTTGTTCGGCCCGTTCCCCTCCGGGTTCGACTCGAAGTAGGTGATCGCCTTGATCTGCGGGTTCGCCTTGAACGTCCGGCGCGCGTCCTTGATCCACGCCGCTCGCCCGGCCGACCCCCAGGCTTTCGCCACCCCGAACTCCCCGATGACGATCGGCTTGGGTCGCTCGGCCGCCCAGGTCAGGAACGACCCCATCAGCTCCCCGATCGGCGCGAACCGTTCCCCGGCATAGACGTCCACGCACGTCCAGTCCACCTGGTCGTCCCCGGGGTAGAACGCCGGCGCGTCGCCCCGGATGAAGCCCTCCGCAGTCGGGCACCACACCCACGACACGTTGTTCGCCTGCTCCTCGCGGAAGATCTCCCGCACGTACTTCCACGCCGCGATGTAGTCCTCCCCGGACCACATCGTCGCCCGGAGGTTGGGCCGGTCCATCTCCCAGCGCATCCGCAGCAGCACCGGCCGGCCGATCTCCCGCACGGCGGAAGCCTGCTTGCGGATCAGGTCGTCGTGTTCTCCGTCCAGGATGGACCGGTTGTCACCGGTCGCCCAGCTCACCATGAGCGTCGCGCCCCGGGCCAGGAACTCGTTGTCCGAGGCCGTCCCCACCATCTGCTCGAAGCGCCGGTACGTGTTGACGATGCGCAGCGGGCGCCCCAGGTCGGCCTGCAAGCTGTCGACCGCGGCGAGCCGGCCCACGTGGGTCAGCTCGTCCGGCTTGATCCACGCGCCGAACAACGCGCCCCGGGCGGGCGCCAGGACGGGTCCCGCCTCGAACGGGCCCGGGTTCACCGCCACCGCCCCGGGCGCGCGGGAGAGGTCCGGTGAGGGTGCCGGCGACGGTTTGTCGTCCCCGGAGGAACAGCCGGCCAGCAGCACCAGCGCGGCCGCACCCGCCAACAGTTGCTTACGCATGGACACGGCGCGCGGTGTAGAGGACGTTGACCGCGTAGGTGTCGCTGCCGGGCAGCCGGCGCAGGGCCGCGTCAGCGGCGCGGGCCACGGGGTTGCCGTGCAGGCCGGGAGTGATCATCGAGAAGCCGCGCCGCTCGATGATCACGAAGCCGTGCTTGTCGAGCAGCGTGGCGACCTGCTCGTGGGAGAGTTCGGCGAACCACCGCTGGCCGCGCCGTTTGCGGGCCCGCAGGTGGCGTACCGAACCGGCGTTGCCGTGGTTCTCGACGACCAGCACGCCGGAGTCGGCGCTGGGCAGGGTCCGGGCCGCGAAGGTCAGGGCCCGATCGCGTACGGCGTCCTCCACGTTGAGCAGCAGGCGGAACATCGTCACGATGGCCGGGTAGCCGGCCGGCACCGGATGCGGCACCGGGCCGTCCGCCGCCACCTGGTGCCAGTTCGCCCGCGAGCCGACCTTGGCCGCCTTCGCCATCATCGCGGCCGACGTGTCGTAGCCGTGCGCCTCGCGCACCAGCCCGTGCAGGGTGCGGATGGCCCGGCCGGTCCCACAGGCGAAGTCGTGCTGCACCGGGGCGAGCTCGCCGAACTCGCGTCGCACCAGCGTGCGCAGATAGTCCTGCTGCCGCTCGTTGATCTGCGAGGCGTAGCTGTCCGGCGCGTACGTGATGTTCTCGTACTTCTCGACGGCATCGGTGTCCTGGAACACCTTCGTGTAGTCGGTGGTCAACTCGTCCTCCTCATCGGTTTGAACGCGTCCAGGGCGAGAGGAACGCGCAACAGCCAGGTGCCGGCCAGGAACGCGGGCACAGCGGCGAGCATGGCGAGGGTCCGGCCGGGGGGACCGGCGCCGGCCACGGCGACGACGGCCCAGGGGAGTACGCCGAAGCAGGCGAGCGCGAGCAGCGCGGCGACCCGGGTGCCCCGGCCGAACGGGTGCAGCCCGACCGACCGCCCGACCTGGATCAGCGGCAGCAGGTTGTTGGCGACCATCGAGCAGGCCAGTCCGATCGCCGCGCCCAGGGCGCCGTAGCGGGGGATCAGGAGTACGTCGAGCCCGACCGTGACGGCCAACGCGACCAGCACGTTGGCGAGGTTCCAGGAGGTACGCCCGGCCATCGCCAGCACCATGTCGACCATCCCGCAGCCGGTGGCGACCAGCATCGCCGCGGCCAGCACGGCCACCACGGCCGAGCCCTCGGCGGCGTAACGGTCGCCGAAGAGCCGCAGCCAGAGCGGGGCGAAGAAGATCACCAGAAGGCTGATCGGCCAGGTCACCAGCACGAGCCAGCCGGTCGCGGTCTGGTAGAGGTGGTTCGCGGTCCGCCGGTCGCCGACCGTGAGCGCCTCGGCCAGCCGCGGCTGCACCGACTGTGCGATCCCCTGGTTGGCGAACTGGATCAGCACGACGAACCGGCCGGCCACGGCATAGATCGCGGCCGGGGCCAGACCGCCGAGCGCGGCCACGAGCAGCACGTCGACCCGTTGCAGCGCGAGTTGCGCGACGCTGGCGAGCGCCCGCGGCCCGGTGAACCGCCAGAATTCGCGGCGCAGGCCACGGCGTTCCACCCGGCGAGTGGTCCGCCCCGGCGGGCGTCCCGCGAGGTAGACCTTCCGGAGGGCGTACGCCGAAAGCACCGTCACCGGCAGATAGGGCAGCGCCCACGCAAGCGCGAAAGCCGAGATCGACCCCGCCGTCCATAGCGCCGCGACCCCGGCCGCGCCGACCAGCAGCAGTTGCAGGGCGCTGCGCAGCACCCGGTCGAGCAGCACGGTCGGCCGCATCGCCCGATAGCCCCGGGTGGCCGTGAGCAGCGCGTCGGTCAATGCCTGCAACGGCAGGAACGCCGCGAGCACCCGCAACCCCGCGGTGTGCGCGTCGATCACGTGTTCCGCCTCGCGGGCGGTCACCTGGGCGATCGCCGGTGCGCCGAGCCACATCGCGACGGCGAGCACGATCGAGAGGACGACGACCGGGACCAGTCCGGTACGCAGGCACGCGCCGAGCAGATGCTCCCGGCCGGTGGCGCGCAGCCGGGCCGGCCAGTAGACGAGCCCGGTCTGCGTGCCGAGCTTGGCCAGGCCGCCCGTCAGCACGAACGCGGCCGTGGCGGCGAAGAACGCACCGGCCTGCTCGGCGCCCAGCGAACGGGCCAGCACCCAGGTGACGACGACCCCGGCCCCCCCGGCCAGCGCCGAACCGGCCAGGTTGGCCAGCCCGCCGCGGGCCACCCCCCGAGTACCGCCGCCGGGTGCCGGCTTGTCGAGGACCTCGGTCACTGCCGCCACACCGGCATGCGCCCGAGCCAGCTGGTCAGTGCCTCGTCGTGCGGCAGGTAGCGGTCCTGCAACTCGCGGCGCAGGGCCGGGTCCAGGTCGCTCTGGCGGGGCCGGGCGTTGTGCCGCTCGAACTCCGGCCGCTCCGGATAGCTGGGCAGGCCGAGGAACCCGCAGACCTCGTCGTAGACCGGCTCGGGGTCGGCGAAGAACCGTTCGCTCTCGACTACGTGGATGCGTTCGCGGCCGACGTGCTGGGCCAGCACGTTCAGGTAGCGGGCGTACTCGCCGCGCGCCCGGTAGGCGTGATGCTGGTGGCTGAAGCTGTAATAGTCCGGGTCCTCGGTCAGCCGGTCCTCCTGCCGGTGCAGGCGGGCGGGTTCGAGGGCCATCGCGGCGCCGAAGTCGCGCTCCCGTTCGTAGCCGCGGGCGACCTCGTGGTGGTGCTGCGAGTAGGCGCGCTCCACCGGGTCGCGGACGAGCACGATCAGCCGGGCGTCGGGCAGGTCCCGGGCGATCCGGGCGGCCGCCTGCGGGTGGTACATGTAGTAGGGGCTGGACTCGAACGTCTGCACCGTCACCCCGTACCGCTCGCCGATCTTGTCGGCACTGCGCTGCAGCGGGAAATGCGCGCGATACCAGGCCGGCCCGCGCTGATAGTTCGTGTCGAAGTAGTGCACGCCCTTGTGCAGCACGGCCTTGAGCACCACGGGGTGCTCGGCCAGCGCGCGGTACAGCGAGGTGGTGCCGCAGCGTTGCCCGCCGCAGATGAGGAACGTCGGCGTCATCCGGCCGGGTGCGGTCAGCCGCCCGAGGGAGCGGGAACCCAGATGCACGACACGCTTCATCGGTGCCGGTAGTTTGCGTACGTCCATGGTGGTTCTCTCCTCAGAGCTCCTCGACCCGCCGGATCAGCACCGGCAGCAGCCAGGTGCCGAGGACACCCAGGCGAGCCCCGGACTCGGCCTGGCGGTCGGTCAGGTAACGGGTGGCCAGTTCCACCAGGTAGAGCAGGGCGGTGATCTCGCGGCCCGGGACCGGGACCCCGAAGGGCGCCAGCAGCTCGCCCGCCTCCCGCACGGTCGCCTCGACCGCTTCCTGGGCGTTTCCGGTCGCCTGGATGCGTTTCTGCAGCTCGTGATGGGCGGCGTCGAAGCCCAGCGGGACCCCGGTCGCGAACCGTTCCCAGTCCCAGACCAGCAGCGTGTCGGCCAGGTTGGCCATGTTCCAGGGCGCCCAGTCGCCGTGCCACGCGCCGAAGGGGAAGACGAGGTCGCCGGCCCGTTGGACCAGCAGCTCGGCGGCGGCGGCGAGCCCGGCGCCCTCGGGCCGGTCGCTCAGCGCGACCAGCCGCCCGTGCAGGTCGTGCCAGTAGGCGCTGGCCGAGAGCTGGCTCGTGCTGTAGCCGCGGCAGCCGGCGACGTCGAGCATCGCGGCGACCAGCCGGCGTTTGCTCAGCGGCGCGCGGGACAGCCAGACCGGCAGCGCCGACTGCACGAGGACCTGAAGGCCGCGCCACATCCCGGAGTGCAGCACCCGCGGCACGGTCAGCTTGGTCAGGCCGCTGCCGGCCAGTGTGGTCAAAGCCGCCGTCTCGGCTCGGACGAGCTGCTGGGTGAGCGGTCCGGTGCCGAGCTTGCCGAAGCCGAAGGTGTCGCCGTCCGGACTGATCAGCTGCAGCACCGGCTTGCGGTTCGCACGGGCGGGGCCGATGTGCACGCTGACCGCCAGTTCCCGGCCGAGCACCTCGCTCAGGTGCCCGTCGATGCTCCGCGAGAACGGCCCGGTGACCCGCACCCGGTCGCGCAGCAGCACGCCGGCCGCGCCGGTGCGGACTGCGGCCACGACCGCCTCACGTTTGAACCGGGCGGCCCGCGACTGCGGCTCGGCGTAGCGGCGCACGGCGGCGGCGGCGACCTGGCGCGAGCCCGACGGCACCAGCAGCCGGGGGCGGCGGGCGTCCGGCACCACGAGGTACTCGGCGATCGGGGTGCCGGGCGAGCCGTCGATCCGGCACGGCGG
>DASRYP010000058.1:0-10160 GCA_035687165.1 Actinoplanes sp.
CTCCGGATACGTGACCGGTCCCGATCACCGTCCGCTCGTCTTCTCGGCGATCGTCAATAACCACCTGTCGCCCTCGGTCACCCTGGTTCTCGACCGGATCGCCGTCGCCCTGGCCGGCTATCCCCCGGCGCGGACCGGGCCGGCCGAAGATGTCGGCGCGGCCCGGTAGATTCTCCGATCGTTCCGTCTCGTCAGCCCTGCTGGGCCCGCAGGGCGTTCTCGATCGCCTCGATGATGCGCGGGCGCATCTCGGTGGCCTTGATGACCGCGTCGACCGAGCCGACCTCGACGGCGCGCTGGATGCTGTGCACGCGGTCGAACTCGGCGGCCACCTCGTTCTGCTTCTCGGTGCGGACCGAGTTGCGCAGGTCCTCGAGCTCGACGGCGAGCGCACCCCGGTCGGCGCCCGACGCGGCGGCCACGCGAGCCTGCGCCGCCAGCACCCGCGGGTCGGCGGCGGTGCGGGCGTTCACGTCGCTCGTGAAGACCACCGCGGCCGCCGGGGCGCCGCCCAGCACCGAGGCGAACGAGCCCTCGAGCGCCAGCACCGTCATGTTCGGGTTCAGCCTCTTGGAGAAGACCACGAACGCGCCGCCGTGATAGCGGCTGATCACCGTGAAGATGATCGGGCCGCGGAAGTTGACGATGGCGCGGCCGATCTCGGCCCCGTACTCGAGCTGCAGCTTGCGCATCGACTCGGGCGAGCCGTCGAAGCCGGAAAGGTTGGCCAGGACGACCAGCGGGCGGTTGCCCGAGGCCGCGTTGATCGCGCGGGCGGCCTTCTTGGACGAGCGCGGGAAGAGCGTGCCCGCCGTGTAGGTGTCGGGGCCGTCGGTGGGCGGGAAACCCTGCCGCGGCACCGATCGCGACTCGATGCCCAGCAGGCAGACCGGGATGCCGCCGAGGTGCACGTCCTGCACGACCGCGGTCTCCGCGTCGGCCATGCCCGCCCAGCGCTCCAGCACCGCGTGGTCCTGGTCGGCGAGCGCCCGCATCACCGTCCGGATGTCGAACTGCTTCTTGCGGTCCGGGTTGGCCGCCGACGAGAAGATCTCGCCGACCGTCGTGAAGTCGCTGTCCGCCACGGAGTGCGGGAAGTCCGAGATGTCGCGGGCGACCGGGTCGGTGGTCACCGCACGGCGCGGACCGGTCGCGCCCGGCAGCACGTACGTGTGGTCGTAGTGTGCCATCAGCACGTCCCGCGCGGCCGCCAGGTTCGGCGCCCAATACTGCGCCTGCCCGTTCGGGCCCATCACGCGGTCGTAGCCGCCGATGCCGAAGTTGTCCTCGGCCGACACCCCGCCGGAGAAGTCGAGCGATTGCTTGCCGGTCAGCACCATCGCCGAGTCGGGCGTCATGACCAGGATGCCCTTGGTGTGCATGAGCATCGTGGCTTCGGCGTTCCAGTACGGCTGGGCGCCGACGTTGATGCCCGCGACCACGATGTTGATCTCGCGGCCGTCCTGGGTGAACTCGACGATCCGCTTGAGCGCCGCGGCCACCCAGTCCATGTTCTCGGTGCCCGAGTCCATCGAGATGCGCGCGCCGGCCGACAGGGCGTACCACTCCAGCGGCACGTCGAGTCGTTCGGCCAGGTCGAGACCCGCGATGACCCGGCGGCACTCCGGCTCCGACAGCGCACCCAGCGCCTTCGTCGGGTCGCCCAGCAGCACGACCCGGGTGACGCCCTCGGGGTAGAGCGGCGTGCGGGTGGTCACCACGCCGGCGACCAGCGCCGCCGTATTGCGTCCCTTGGGCCGGTCGACCGGCGCGAGCGCCCCGGACGCGTCGAGGTCGTACTCCCGGAAGTCGCCCAGCAGCGACGTCAGCTCGTACGGATAGACGGTGTTGCGGGCCGCGGCCCGAAGCACCTTCTGGCGGTAATTGTCGATCGGCTCGATCGCCTCGTCCGTGGGCTCGCCCACGGTCAGCAGCGGGGCGCCGGTCGCGTCGTTCGAGATGCGCACGGCGACCTTGGTGAGCGCGCCGTCGGCCGGGTCGAGGTAGCGGCCGATGAACTCGATCTCCTCGAGCCCGGCGCCCGCGCTCGTCGGCAGGATCCGGTGGGCGATCAGCTCCATCTCCTCGCGAGTGATGGAGATCTGCGGCCACACGTAGATGACGATCCGGTTGGTGCTGAACCGCTTGTCCGACGGCCGCTGCGCCTGGGCCCGGCGGATCGAGTCGAGACAGGTCGCGATCGTCTCCTCCGCGGTGGGCAGGGCGACCAGGCGGCCGTCGTGCTCGCGCAGCTCGGTCAGGTCGCGCACCTGGGCGAAGGCCACAAGCCGGTCGTCGTTCGGGTTCTCCCGGGCGACGCAGCGGAAAAGGTACACCTCCTCGTCGGACGAGGGCAGCCGGGTCAGGTCGAACTTGCGGAGCCGTTCCAGCTGCATGCGCTGCGCGATGTACGGGTGCAGGCCACGGATCAGCCTTTCCTCGGCCATCCCGGTGCTCGACGGACGCCACGTGAAGTGGTGGTGCATGAGCGCGCCGCCGCGGCCCGCGACCGTCGTGGTGAGCCGGCGCACCTGCGCGGGCAGCGCGTGGGCACTGACCACCTCGTGCAGGGCCGCCGCCATCGCGTCGGGGTCGGCCGGCTGGCCCTCCCACGACAGGTAGAGGTCGGCGTCGATCGCCGCGTCGCCCACCAGGGCGGCGAGCCCGTCGAGGGCGCCGCCGAGGTCGTCGAAGCCGACGGCGGCCGAGACGATCCACGAGCCGCCCCGCTCGGCGACCAGGAAGTCCCCGGCCGTACGCAGCCCGGTGAGCCCCTTGTTGCCGTAATAACGCCGGGTCAACACCTCGAGCATCACCGAGTTGTCCAGGCGCGGCCGCAGCAGACGCTGGCCGAGCAGGCGCACCAGCGGTTCGGTGCTGCGCACCATCTCGGCGATCCGCTCGCCGCGGTCGGACGACCGCGGGTCGAGATCGAGCTCGCGCAGGTTCTTGCGGAGGCCGGCATAGACGCGGGCCCGGTTGCGCAGCAGCAGCGGCTGGCCGAACCAGGAGAAGACCACGCTGCGGGCCAGGTCGGCCAGGGCCGGGTAGCGGATCTGGGTGGCCGAGATCAGCCGTTCCAGGGAGAGACCGGCCGGCTCGCGCAGCGTCTCCTCGGGCGGGGCCTCACGCAGCCAGGTGCGCAGCAGGGTCGCGATCGTCGTGGCGTCGGCGGAGGCGCGCTGCTGGGCCAGGAAGATCCGGAAGACGGCGGCCTCGAGCTCGGGCGTCCGTTCGAGCTCCTGCACGCCGTAGTGACCCAGCGCCTTCGAGAGCCGGGCCTGGAACGACTCGGGCAGGGCTCCCCGCGCGACGTCGAGGCTCTGCAGGTAGCTGTGGAAGTACTCCCGCGCGCTGCGCACGTGGGTGTCGCCGGGGCGGTCGTCGCCGGCCGGCCGGTTGCGGCTCAGCTCGGTCAGGTCGCTGAAGACCTCGAGCAGCTCGATCTCGCCGGCCAACGGCCGGTGCGGCGCCTCGTCGGCGGCGGTGAGGTAGTCGGCCAGCACCCGGCGCTCGTCGAGCGGGTCGGCGTCGAAGCCGAGGAGCTGGCTGCGCAGGTCTTCCTGGCCGCGGGCGGCGCGGCTCTCGGCCGGCCGCCCGGCCGGGGCGGCGGGCAGGTCGATCTCGACGGCGCCCGCGGCGGCCTCCTGCTCGGCCTCGGCGTCACCGATCGGCTCGAGGCGCAGCAACGGCGCCCCCGAGTCGACCTTGGCGCCGACGGTGACCAGGCACTCCTTGACGCGAGCCTTGAACGGCGCGCGAAGCACGGCCTCCATCTTCATGGCCTCGAGCACGAGCACCGGCGTGCCGGCCTCGACCTCGCTGCCGACCTCGAGCGGCGTGGCGATGACCAGCGCGGGCATCGGGGAGCGCAGCACGCCGCCCTCGTCGCGGCTGACCCGGTGCGAGACACCGTCGACCTCGACCAGGTGGACCGCGCCGTAGGCACCGGTCAGGATCTTGTGGCGCTCGCCGTTGACCGTGATGCGGCCGGTGTGCTTGTCGAAACGCTCCAGCTCGACATCGGCCGTACGGACGTCGTGACCGGCCTCGATGCCGACCCGGAACCGGCGGGCACCGACCCGGGCGACCCGTACGCGGTAGGTCGCTCCGCGCAGTTTCAGGTCGAGGGGCCGGCCGCTCTCGTGGCGCACCTGCGGACGGCCGCCGAACGCCGTCGACAGCAGACGCTGCTGTTCGGTGAGCTCCTCCTCCTCGTACGCCTCGATCGCGGCCGTGGCCAGGGCGACGGCGGAGTGCTTGTGCGAGACGAGGCGACCCTCCCCGCGGACCCGGTCGATCCACCCGGTGTCGGCCGAGCCGTCGATCACCTCGGGCTGGTCGAGCAGGTCAAGGACGAAGCTCTTGTTGGTCGCGCCGCCCTCGATGACCACGGTGGTCTCGGACATCGCCCGGCGCAGCCGGCCCAGGGCCTCGGCCCGGTCCTTCCCGTACGCGATGACCTTGGCGATCATCGAGTCGAAGTCACCCGGGATCGTGTCGCCCTCGCTCACCCCGGTGTCGACCCGGATGCCGGGCCCGGCGGGCAGGTCGAGCCGGGCGATGCGGCCGGGGGACGGGGCGAAGTCGCGGTCGGGGTCCTCGGCGTTGAGCCGGGCCTCGATGGCGTGCCCGCGCTCGATCGGCTGCTCCCCGGTCAGGCGACCGCCCGACGCGACGTGCAGCTGTGCCTTGACCAGGTCGAACCCGGTGGTCGACTCGGTGATCGGGTGCTCCACCTGCAGGCGTGTGTTGACCTCGAGGAAGGCCAGCAGGTCGTCGCCGGGATGGTAGAGGAACTCGACGGTGGCCGCGCCGCGGTAGCCCACCGCGACGGCCAGCCGCTCGGCCGACACCTTCAGCTCGGCCACCCGGGAGGAGGGCAGCACCGGCGACGCCGACTCCTCGATGACCTTCTGGTTGCGCCGCTGCACCGAGCAGTCGCGCACGCCCAGCGCCCACGCCGTGCCCTCGCCGTCGGCGATCACCTGTACCTCGACGTGGCGGGCCCCGGTGACCAGGCGCTCCAGGAAGACAATGCCGCTACCGAAGGCGCGCGCCGCCTCCTGGCTGGTCCGCTCGTAGGCGTCGGCCAGCTGCTCCGGGCCGCGCACGACCCGGATGCCCCGGCCGCCCCCGCCGGCGGTGGCCTTGAGCATCAGCGGGTAGCCGATCGTCTCGGCGGCGGCGAGCGCCGCGTCGAGGGTCTCGACCGGACCGCGGCTCCACGGCGCGACGGGGACGCCGACCTCCTCGGCGATCAGCTTCGCGCCGATCTTGTCGCCGAGCTTGCGCATCGCGTCGGGGCTGGGCCCGACGAAGGTGACACCGATGCGCTCGCACAGCTCGGCGAAGGCCGGGTCCTCGGCGACGAAGCCCCAGCCGACCCAGGCCGCGTCGGCGCCGGTGTCGACCAGCGCACGCTCCAGCGTCTTGAGGTCGAGATAGGGCCGGGCGGCGGCCGGACCCAGGTCGTAGGCGATGTCGGCCTCGCGCACAAACGTCGACCCTCGATCGACATCGGTGAACAAAGCCACCGTCTCGATCGGGGTCGCGGTCTGCGCGGCCAGCTCACGGACGGCATGGATGAGGCGCATGGCGGCCTCACCACGATTGACGATGGCGATACGACTGAACACCCGAACGAGTCCCTACCTCACGGAAAGCTTCGACAGGAGACTACAGAAGTGCCGGAGCGGCGGGTACGCCGTTCGGCCCCGGGTTCTACCGCTAGCGGGAATGCGCCCTGCGTGACGACCTGGGAGCGTGGGTCTCGTGACAGTGCGATGCCTGCTCGTGGACGACAATCACCATTTCCTCGCCGCCGCCCGTGACCTGCTGGAGCGGGAGGACGTCGAAGTAGCCGGAGTGGCGAACGACATAGCCGGAGCACTCGGGCGTGCCGGCGAACTCGGCCCCGACGTCGCCCTGGTCGACATCAACCTGGGCGGCGAGAGCGGCTTCGATCTGGCCCGCCTGCTCGCACCCACCCCTGTGATCATGATCTCCACCCACACGGGGGACGACTACCAGGACCTGATCGAGGCGAGCCCGGCGCTCGGCTTCCTCAACAAGCTCGAGCTGTCCGGCGCGGCGGTGCGGACGTTGCTCGAGGTCAGCGTGCCTCGAGGAACGTGAGCACGGCCAGGACGCGCCGGTGGTGATCGTCGGTCTCGGGCAGTTTGAGCTTGAGCAGGACACTGCGGACGTGCTTCTCGACCGTGCCCTCGGTGATCCAGAGCCGGCGGGCGATGCCGGAGTTGGACTGCCCCTCGGCCATCTGTTCCAGCACCTCGCGCTCGCGGGAGCTGAGCGCGGCGAGCGGATCGTCGCGGCGCCGGGAGCTGACCAGCTCGGAGACCAGCCCGGGATCGATGACCGAGCCGCCACCGGCGATCCGCTCGACCGCGGCGAGGAACTCGGTCACGTCGGTGATCCGGCTCTTCAGCAGGTAGCCGACGCGGCGCCCGCTCGCCAGCAGCTCCATCGCCTGGTCGACGTCGGCGTAGGCGGAGAGCACGAGCACACCGGTCTCGGGCAGCTCGGCGCGGATCTCGCGGGCGGCCTGCAGCCCCTCGGTGGTGTGCGTCGGCGGCATCCGCACGTCGACGATCACCAGGTCGGGCTTGGTCGCCCGGACGAGCCTCAGCAGCTCGGCGCCGTCCCCGGCCTGGCCGAGCACCTCGAGCCCGGAACGTTCCAGCAGGCTGGCGATCCCCTCGCGCAGCAGAACGTCGTCCTCCGCCAAAACCACCCGCAGCCCGGTCATGGCCACGATTATCGATTACCGGCTAGCCGGTAATCGAGAGGTGGTGGTGGCTTCGATGTGCTGGGCCACGAATGTGACGAGTCTATTGGCATGTGTACGCACTCCCCTGAGTGCCCGCCCGTGGACAAGCCGGGATGGGACACCGCAGCGCTGCTGATCCACCACGAGGACCTGGGCTGGAGCATGTTGTGCAACGGCGCGATCGTCCTCGACACTGCGGTGCGGCCCGCCCTGGTCACGCAGATACCCGCCGTACGCACCCGGACCCTTACCCGGTCCCGCAAAGCCACCCCGGCGACCAGCCGGCGCCCGGTCGCCCAGCCGATCGCGGCCTGACGTGGTCAGCGCCGTGCCTCGTAGGCCGCGCGGCTGGCCTCGATGTGCGGCACGTGCTCCATCGCCCAGCCGGCGAGCGCGAGCGCGGGCGGCAGCAGGCTCCGCCCGGTCGGCGTCAGCTCGTACTCGACGCGCGGCGGCACCTCGGCGTGGACCGTGCGCGACACCAGTCCGTCGCGCTCGAGATTGCGCAGCGTCAGGGTGAGCATCCGCTGGGAGATGCCGGGAATCTGCTGCCGCAGGTCGGTGAAGCGGACCCGGCTCTCGTCCAGGGTGGCCACGATCAACAGCGTCCACTTGTTGCAGATCTGGTCGAGGATCGCGCGGATCGTCCGGCCGCCGTCGCCGCGGATCATGCACGTGTGCTCGTACTCGTCCATCGACAGCTCCTTGTGCCTCAGGCACAGGAATGTGCCTTTTGCGGACGTTCCGCCAGTGCCCCATGATGTGGCTACTTACGATCAGTAACCATAGGGGCTGACATGCACATCGCGTACTGGGTCGTCGCCGGGCTGCTGGCGGTCTTCTTCCTGTATTCGGGCACGCTGAAGGTGGTGCGCAGCCCCGAGCAGCTGAAGCCGATGATGGCCTGGGTCGAGTCGACTCCCCTTCCCCTGGTCCGGGTCATCGGCGTCCTGGAGGTCCTCGGCGCGCTCGGCCTGATCCTGCCGCCGCTCACCGGCGTCGCGCCCGCGCTCGCCCTGGTCGCCGCGCTCGGCCTGATCCTCGTCCAGATCGGCGGGATCGTCGTGCACCTGTCCCGCGGCGAGGCCCGGGTGATCGGCCTCAACATCGCGTTACTCGTGCTCGCCGCCGTCGCGGCCTGGCTGGCGACCAGCTGGCTCTAGCGGGACCTTGCAGGTGACGGTGGTGCCCTCGCCCGCCGGGCTGCGCACGTCGAGGGTGCCGCCGAGCGCCTCGATGCGGTCCCGGAGGCCGACCAGTCCGGTGCCGCCGGTGAAGTTCGCGCCGCCCGACCCGTCGTCGTGCACGCGCAACCGCAGGCAGTCGCCCTCGACGTACGCCTCGATCTCGACCACGCTCGCGCCGGCGTGCTTGACCGCGTTGGTCAGCACCTCGGAGGCGACGTAGTAGGCGCCGACCTCGACCGGCTGCGGAAGGCGGGCGTCGAGGCGTACGTCCACCTCGACGGGCAGCGGGGCGCGACGGGCGAGCGCGCGCAGCGCCGGGCGAAGACCCGAGTCGGAGAGGACGGCGGGGTGGATGCCGCGGGAGAGTTCACGCAGCTCGTCGATGACGGTCATCAGGTCGGTGCCGATCTCGGCGACCTCGGCGGACTTCTCGCCGTCGTGGGCGGCCGTGCGCAGGCGCAGGGCCAGGGCGACCAGCCGCTGCTGGGCGCCGTCGTGCAGGTCGCGTTCGATGCGGCGGCGAGCCTCGTCGGCGGCGGCCACGAGGCGGGCGCGGGAGCTGATCAGCTCGGCGCGGCTCTGCGCGTCGGCCACCGAGGTCGCGACCAGTTCGACGTACTCGTTCAGCCGCGCCTCGGTGTCGGGCGGGAGGTGCGACTCGGCCGAACCGACGGCGAACATGCCCCACAGGCGCCCGTCGACGACGATCGGCACGCCGACGGCGGTGGAGTCGACCCGGGACATCCGGCCGGTGTCGCGGATCTGCCCGATCAGGGCGGGCGGCACCTCGGGGGCGGCCAGGCCCGCGCAGGCCAGCTCGTTGGTCGAGCCGTCGATCTCGTACCGGATCAGGTTGGCCGTGTCGGTGCCGAGGTGATCACGCACCTCGCGGGTGACGGCGCCGAAGATCCGCTCGGGCTGTTCGCCGCGCGCGATGAGCAGGGCCAGCCGGCGCAGGGAGGCCTGAGTGCCGGCCATGTCGCCGCGGGCCCGCTCGGCCGCGATGGCCCGGCGGCTGGTGACCGTCGTGACTGTGCCGACGATCACGGCCATCCCGAGGAACGTCGCGAGCAGGGTGACGGCCGCCTCGTTGAAGTCGCGGAACGGCGGGAGATAGAACCAGTCGTACGCGAGGATCAGCACGGTGCCGACCGGGAGCGCGAACAGGATGCCGCCGGCGCGCGCGATCACCAGCACGACGGCGAGCAGGACGGCGGCGTACGGAATGGGGTGCAGGTCGTCGCGGGCCAGCGCGGAGACCGGGCGGGCGACCACAAAGGCCAGCACGCCGACGGCCGCGGCGAGCCCTACTTGCAACGGAAGCGGGATCCGTCCCCTGATAAGCACGCGTCGAGGCTGCCATCGGGTGGGCCTGCCGCACAACTGTCCTGGTGCCGCCGACGATCGCGACCCCATTATTCACCCCGCAAGGCGTGGTCGGGCGATCGGGCCGACCAGCCCAGCGAAAGTTCGTCGCCACCCTGAGTCTCACCGGCTTGACGGGTTAGGCCCAGGGGCCGTCCCGCCCGCGCCGGCTCTCCTGCGATCATCGTCGGATGCTCGCCGCCGTACCGAACGGCCGGGCACGCCTGGGGGTAAGTGTGCTCGACGTCCTGCTCCACCGACTCCGATGATCGCGGTCCGGCGCCTGCTGGCCGTGCTGGTGACGGCCCTGATCTTCGGCATGTTCGCCGCCTTGATCAAGGGCGACCACGACGGCGTACGGGACACGCTCGGCAACCTGAGCACCCCGTGGCTGCTCATCGCGCTCGTCGCCGGTCTGCACACTCGCTCACTTCCGCGCGGTGCGCTGCTCGGCCTGGTCGCCACCGGAGCCGCACTGCTCGGCTTCTACGTGGTCGTAGCGATCACCGCCCACGGCGGCCACCTGGAGCAGGTGCTGCACGAGAACCGCCGCTGGCTCTATTCGGGCCTGCTCAGCGGCCCGCTCCTGGGCGGGTTCGGCGCGTGGCTCCAGCGGCGTGCCCCCGACGTCACCCTGGCCGTCACCGCGGTCACCGGCCTGCTGCTGCTCCTCGAGCCGCTCGTCATCTTCGCCGCCCCGATAGTCCCCGGCTGGCGCGAGGTCATCCACTGGCACCTCAACGCGGGCATCTACGCCGCCGAAGCTCTCCTGGGGATCGTGGTGCTGTCGCTGGCCTGGCGCCGGGTCCAGGCTCGGT
>DASRYP010000059.1:0-2030 GCA_035687165.1 Actinoplanes sp.
CAACGCGATCCCCGGCGAGGGCGTGGCCCGCGGCACCGTCCGCATCCTGAGCCGTGATGCCTGGCGGCAGGCCCCTGAGCTGGTCACTCAGCTGATCAAGGACGTGGTCGCGCCGACCGGAGCACACGTCGAGGTGGGCTACCACCGGGGCGTCCCGCCGGTGATCAACGACCGGATGGCGTCCGCGGTCATCGCGGCCGCGGCCGGCGCGGCGCTCGGCGCCGAGCGGGTCGTCGAGGCCGAGATCAGCATGGGCGGCGAGGACTTCGCGTTCTATCTCGACCAGGTGCCGGGCGCGATGATCCGGCTGGGCACCGGGGTGCCCGGCTCGGACGAGAAACACGACCTGCACCAGGGCGACTTCGATGTGGACGAGAGCTGCATCGGTTACGGCGTGCGCGTCATGGTGCACACCGCCCTCGCCGCCTTGGCCACCGGCGACTTCTGACGAACGAGGGGATCCCGCGACACGGGATCCCCTCGACCGTTCTAGTGCTTCGCCTCGAGGCTCGCGGCGGGTGCCGGCGGCGGGGCCTTGCGAGTGCGGTTGAAGCGCCGCACCGCATAGCCGATCGCCCAGGCCGGCAGGCCGACCGCGAGCAGCCACGGCAGCAGCGCGCCCAGTACGGTGAGCAGCACCCGGAGCGAGGCGAGCAGCGCGTCCCAGCCGGCTCCGAGACCACCCAGGAAGCCCGGCGGGTCGTCGTCGGCAACGCCCGCGGCGTCCGGGTCGAGCAGGCTGACCGTGATCGTCGAGAGGGCGGTCAGATCGGCCAGGTTGCGTTTCTTGGCCTGCAGCGACGCCAGGTCGGACTCGCGGGTCGCCACCTCCCGCTCGAGCATCACCAGGTCGGTCAGCGACTTCGCCTGGGCCAGCAGTTTGCGGCCGCTGTCCAACCGGGCCTGCTGCACGGTGATGCGGGCGTCCAGGTCGATGGTCTGCTCGGTGACGTCCTCGGTGCTGATCTGGCGCTGCTCCTCGGTGCCCAGCTTGGCGAGCTGGTCGACGACCCCGGCGAACTTGTCGGCCGGGATGCGCAGCTCCATCGTCGCCGTGTCGGCCCCCGAGCCGCTGCTGCGGTCGTCGCCGCTGACGAAGCCGCCGGCGGTCGTGGCGATGCCGCCCGCCTGCCCGGCCGCGGCCTCCACGTTCCCCACCCGGACGCTGATGTTGCCGCGGTAGATGATCGAGCGTTGGTCCACGCTCAGATCCGGCGCCTGCGCCGCGGTGTCCTTGCCCTCGGCCGGCTCGCCCTGCAGGGGCTCCGCCTGACCGAGCGCGGGCGCCTCGACCCCGCCCGCGTCCGACTGCGAGGAATCGTCGGACCTATCGGCGCCGCAGCCCGCCAGCAGAATGCCGGCGATCAGAGCGGTGCCGAGCAGATATGTGGTTCGCGAACGAATCACGCGCATGCCTTCTCCCCATCCCCGTTTGCCCTAACCCCGTTTTCGGTGTGCGGCTGGGACGTGCGGCAGAGCTTTTCCGGTTCCGGCAGACTGCGAGATGGGCGGTTACGAATCAGCAGCGGAGGGGTCCCGTGCGCATCACGAAGTTCACGCATTCCTGTTTGCGGGTCGAGGGCGCCGGCGTCCTCGTGGTCGACCCGGGCGCGTTCAGCGAACGATCGGCGCTGGACGGCGCCGACGCGGTGCTGATCACCCACGAGCACATCGACCATCTGGACCCCGAGGCGTTGCTCGGGGCGATCGAGAAGCAGCCCGGTCTGCGCGTTTTTGCCCACGCCGACGTGCTCGTCCAGCACCCCGAGATCGCCGGGCAGGCCACCGCGGTCGAGCCGGGCGACGAGTTCGAGGCCGCGGGCTATCAGGTACGGGCGTACGGCGGCCAGCACGCCGTGATCCACCCGGACATCCCGCGGATCGCGAACGTGGGCTACCTGATCGCCGACGAGACCACGAATCTCTACCATCCCGGCGACTCGTTCACGGTTCCGGCGGACACGACGGTGGACACGCTCTTCACGCCGTTGAATGCTCCGTGGATGAAGCTTGCCGAATCGATCGACTTC
>DASRYP010000060.1:0-8892 GCA_035687165.1 Actinoplanes sp.
GAGGCCTCCGGCGAGGACCGGATGAACGTGGCTTACCTGATGGCTACCGCCGAGGAGGCCGGCTACCCGGTCGAGCTGATCGCGATGAGTCAGATCGGCTGGGACGTCGCCGGCGACCGTGTCCTCTTCGTGCCCGGACCCGGCCAGGAGCACAAGTCCGAGCCGATCGACATCATCTTCATGCTCTATCCGTGGGAGTGGTTCTGGACCGAGGAGGGCGGCAAAGCCTTCTTCCGCAACATGGCCGACCCCACCAAACACGGCACGGTCTGGATCGAGCCGCCCTACAAGGCCGCCCTGCTCGGCAACAAGGCGATCCTGCCGGTCCTGTGGATGCTCTTCGGCGACCACCCGGAGCGCAGCAAATACCTGCTTCCCGCCTATTTCGCGGAGTCCGCCAAGGCGGCCACCCTGACCAGCTACGCCAAGAAGCCGATCTGGGGCCGCGAGGGCGGCTCGGTCACCCTGGTCCGCGACGGAAAGACGATCACCGAGAACCCGTCCGAGTACGGCAGCGACGGCCGCTTCATCGTCCAGGAACTCTGCGAGCTGCCCTCCTTCGACGGACTGGAGGGCACGGTCCACCCCGTGATCGGCTCCTGGCTCATCGACGGCGAACCCGCCGGCCTGGGAATCCGCGAGGGCCTGGGCGTTTCCGGCCTGGTCACGAACAACATGAGCTTCTTCGTCCCACACGCCATCGAAGCGGACTGATCAATCAACTTCTCCCGCTGAAGTACGCCTCGTGGGGCGGCACAACCGCCCAGTCGTGAACACCGCCTCCGGCGGTTGCCGCCGCGGGCGAGACGTTCGTGGGTCGGGGCGGCCGGGCTGTCAGGGGCGGTCTTCGGGGGCGGGGCGGTGGCGCCAGATCCACCAGAGGCCGATGAACGGGAGGACCAGGGGGACGTAGCCGTACCCGCTGCCGAAGTGGGACCAGACGGTGTCGTCCGGGAAGTCGCCGGTGTCGGCGACGCTCAGGATGCCCACGGTGAGGACGCCGAGCAGTTCGATGCCGCAGCTGACCAGGGCGATCATGCGACCGCGGGCGCCGCCGACGGCCAGGCCCACGGTGGCCGAGATGTAGATCAAGCCGGCCAGCGCCGAGAGCAGGTAGGCCAGCGGCGCCTCGCTGAAGTGCGTGGTGATCTGCACGAGGGCCCGGGCGCTCGCCGAGAGCGCGAAGATCCCGTAAACCAGGAGCAGCACCCGGCCGAGGCCGGAGCCGAGCGCGGCGTCGCGGGGGCGGGCGGAGGCTTCAGGCACCGGTCACCGACGCAATCTGCTGCAGCCGCAGCACCAGGACCGGAATCACCAGGCAGGCGATGCCGAGGATGAGACTGCCCCACCGGGTCGGCTCCAGGCGGGCCAGGTAGCCGCCGACCGGGATGAAGGCGAACGTCGTGATCAGGTAGCCGATGAAGGTGGCCGTGTCGCTCGGCCTTGAGTCGCCGAACAGGTTGACGACCGCGACCACGGTGAGGATCGCGACCAGCACGCTGAGGGCGGCGGCGGCTATCAGGTCGATCCGGCTCGGGGGGCGGTCGAGTGCGGAGCGCAACAGGTACCACACCGCCAGGACGAGAGCCGCGATGATCGTCGTCACCGACAAAGGACCGTTCACCCGGCACAGCGTACTGATGGATCTCCGCCTGGTAGCTTGCGGCTGGACTGCATCCGAGCGCCCCGGAAAACCGAAAGCGACCAAAGCAGTCAGAGAGGCAGGCGACTGACATGCGCTTCGGACTTTTCGGCACGGGACCCTGGGCGCACCTGACGCATGCCCCCGCGCTCGCCGCGCACCCGGATGCCGAGTTCGTCGGGGTCTGGGGCCGTAATCCCGACAAGGCGGCCGAGGTCGCGGGTCTCTTCGGTACCCGGGCGTACGCCGATCAGGACGAGCTGATCGCGGGCGTCGACGCCGTCGCGATCGCCCTGCCGCCCGACGTGCAGGCGCCGCTCGCCCTGCGTGCCGCTCGCGCCGGCCGTCACCTGCTGCTCGACAAGCCGGTCGCGTTCACCAACGAGGACGCCGCCGCGATCGTGGCCGCCGTCACCGAACGCAACCTCGCCTCCCTGGTCTTCTTCACCCGCCGGCTGATGCCGCAGCTGTCCGGTTTCCTCGCGGAGGCGGCGGCGACCGGCGGCTGGACCGAGGCCCGCGTCGACCACGTCGGCTCGATCTTCACCGACGACAACCCGTTCGGCGCGTCGCCGTGGCGCAAGGAGAGCGGCGGCCTCTGGGACGTCGGCCCGCACGCGCTCGCCCTGGTGCTGGCCGTGCTCGGCCCGGCGACCGAGGTGACCGGGATGGCCGGCCCGCGCGACACGACCCATCTGCTGGTGCGCCACGCCGGCGGCACGATCAGCGACCTCACCCTGTCGCTCGACGCGCCCCTGGCCGCCGAGCGCGAGGACGCCGTCTTCGTTGGGGCGGCGGGGGTGCTGCCAGTGCCGCAGATCCCGTGGTCGCCTACTGAGGCTTACGGCCGCGCGATCGACCAGATCATCGCCGCGGCCGCCGGGGGCCCGCCGATCGAGCTTGACGTCCGCTTCGGCGCCGAGGTGACCGCGATCCTGGTCGCCGCGCGGGAGGCGATCGTCTCGGGCCGTACGGTGGCTATCAACCCCGCCAGATGATCGGCCGGCTTCGACGGGTCGGCCCGATCGCTGATCGCCGCGCCGGGTGGCCGTCCAGCAGGGCCAGCGGTCTGGGCTGGGCGTCGGCCGAGGCCCAGCGGACCGGCTCCGGCTTGGTCACCGGGCCCGCCTCCCCGGCGATGACTCCGGCGTCATCGATCGCGTTCCCGTGGCCGCCGGCGGGCGTTCTGACTTTGTTCGCCGCGAAGGCGTAGGGCGGCTCGTCAATCGTTCCTGCTCCGTCCGTCGTCCCCGATAGACGCGGACTTCGTCGATGAGGTCGTCGGAATTTCGGGCGGTGTGACCCGTCCGGTGGTCCGGGCGTGCCGAATCCGCGTTGAATGGCGGCAACGGCGAGAGGCGGGATCCCATGGCGGAGCGCGGTACAGGCCGTCGCGCCGAACATCTGACAGCGGTCCCGGAGACGCCGGCGCCGGTGGACGCGGGCGATCTGCTGCGGGCGGTGGCGCGCGGCGACGAGAAGGCGTTCGGGAAGCTTTACGACCTGGTCGCGCCACGGGTTTACGGGCTGATCCGCCGGGTGCTGCGGGATCCGGCGCAGGCCGAGGAGGTCGCGCAGGAGGCGCTGGTCGAGGTCTGGCGCTCGGCGTCCCGTTTCGACCCGTCGCGTGGCACGCCGACGGCGTGGATCTTCACGATCGCGCATCGGCGGGCGGTCGACCGGGTGCGCTCCGAGCAAGCTGCGACAGAGCGGACGATCCGGGTCGGCGTGGCGTCGGTCGACACGCCGTACGACGCGGTGGTCGACGAGGTCTCCGGCCGGCTCGAGCGCCAGCAGGTGCGTCGCTGCCTGGACGACCTCACCGAACTTCAGCGGCAGGCGGTGACGTTGGCCTATTACCAGGGCCATTCGTATCCGCGAGTGGCCGAACTGCTCGGCACACCCCTGCCGACGGTGAAGACGAGAATGCGCGACGGGCTGATCCGCCTGCGCGACTGCATGGGAACGGGGGTCTCGTCGTGACCACAGAGATCCACACACTGGCCGGACCGTACGTGCTCGACGCGGTGGACGACATCGAGCGGGCCTCGTTCGAGCGGCACCTGCGCGAGTGCGACCCGTGCCGGGCCGAGGTCGACGAGCTGCGGGAGACCACTGCCCGCCTGGCCGACAGCACCTGGTCGGTCCCGCCGCCACGGCTTCGGGAAAACGTGCTGGCCGAGATCGGGCGTACCCGCCAGGTCTCGCTCTCGGATTCCCCGCCCGCCAAGCGCAAGAGTTTCCGCTGGCAGCGGCTCACGGCCGCGGCCGCCGCGGTGGTCGCGGCGGTCGGGGCGGGCACGACCGTCTATGCCGTTCAAGATCAGCGGGTACGCCGCGAGCGGGTCGTCGCCGAGCAGGCGCGAGCTCAGGCCGAACGGGCCCGGGCGATCCTCGCGGCTCCGGACGTCGTGCTGCGCCGCCAGGCCGTGTCGACCGGCGGCCGGGTCACGGTCGCGACCTCGCGTTTGCACAACGCTGGTGTCGTGGTGCTGGACGCCGGGGCCGCACCGAGCGGCCGGGTCTATCAACTCTGGACGATCCGCCCCGGCGGCGGCCCGGTCTCGGCCGGCGTGCTGCATCAGGGCCAGGAAGCCGACGTCGTGGTGCTCGACGGGCTGCCGGGAGCCACCGACGTGGGCTTGACGGTCGAGCCGCCGAACGGTTCCGCGACGCCGACGCTGCCGATGGTGGCCGACGTCAAAGTCGCCTGAGATCCCACCCATCCGCCGCATGGTTCGCCCCGAATAAGGATCGTAAGTAACAAAGATCCGGAAAGGACGAATCATGCAATCCAAGAAGCTCACCGCGCTGGCGGCGGCCACTCTGTTCTCGCTCTCCCTGGCAGCCTGCGGCGGCAGCGACGACGCTGACACCGCGGGCACGGCCGCCACGACGGCCCCCACCACGACGGCCCCGGCCAGCTCGGCCCCCGCCGACATGATGGCGTCGTTCGGGGCCGGCTGTGCCGCCGTCCCGACGGACTCCGCGAACCCGGGAAGTTTCCAGGCGATGGCCCAGGTTCCGGTCGCCACTGCCGCCTCGGGCAACCCGCTGCTCTCCACTCTGGTCACGGCGGTGAAGAAGGCGGGTCTGGTCGACTCGCTCAACTCGGCCGAGGGCATCACCGTCTTCGCGCCGACCAACGATGCGTTCGGCAAGATCCCCCAGGCCACTCTCGACAAGGTGCTGGCCGACAAGAAGACGCTGACCAGCATCCTGACCTACCACGTGGTGGCCGGGAAGCTGGCCCCCGAGGCGCTGGCCGGCAAGCACAAGACGCTCCAGGGTGGCGAGGTCACCGTGGCCGGCAGTGGGGAGAGTTTCAAGGTGAACGGGGCCGCCTCGGTGGTTTGCGGCAACGTGCCGACGGCCAACGCGACCGTCTACATCATTGACTCCGTCCTGATGCCGAAGAGCTGATGCGAGCCCTCGCCGGGTTGCTGGCCGCGGCTTTCGGGGTGGCGGTCGCCGAAGTGCTGGCGGCCGCTACCCGGCCGGCGGCGGGTCCGCTCGAGGCCGTGGGCGGTGCCGTGATCGACGCGACGCCCACGGCGGTCAAGGAGTTCGCGGTGCGCGAGCTTGGCACGTACGACAAGCCGGTGCTGCTCACGGTTGTGCTGATCGCAGTGGCGGTGCTGGCTGCGGGGACCGGTCTGGTGCGGCGCTGGTGGGTCGGCGTGGTCGTCCTGGGGCTGGCGGGGGCTGGGGCGGCGTTGTCGCGGCCCGCTTCCCGGCCGTACGACGTGGTGCCGTCCCTGGTCGGGGCGGCGCTGGCCGGGCTGATGTTGTGGTGGCTGCTGAGGCGCAGGGGCGCTCCGGGCGGCGTACAGCTGGATCGTCGGGGTTTTCTGCGAGCCGCGGCCTTGGTCGCCGGTGGTGCGGCACTCGCTTCGGCCGGGACCGTGGCGGTACGGCGTACCGGCGGCGCGGATCGCGCCGCGGTGAAGTTGCCCGCGGCGACTGACCCCGGACCTTCCGGATCGCCGAGTCTGATCACCCCGAACCGGGACTTCTATCGCGTCGACACCGCGCTCACCGTGCCTCGGATCGACGTGGACAGCTGGTCGTTGCGGGTGTACGGGATGGTCGGTCAGGAACGGAAGATCACTTTCGCGGAGCTGCTGGCCATGCCCCTGGTCGCCCGGGCGGTGACCATGACCTGCGTCTCCAACGAGATCGGCGGGCCCTACCTGGGGACGGCGAAGTGGCTCGGGGTGCCGTTGGCGCCGCTGCTGCGATCGGTGGGCGTGTCGGCCGGCGCCGATCAGCTGGTGGCGCACTCGGTGGACGGAATGACGATCGGCACCCCGGTGGCGACGCTGCTCGACGGACGGGACGCGATGCTCGCGGTCGGCATGAACGGCGAGCCGCTACCGCTGGAGCACGGGTTCCCGGTGCGCATGCTGACCCCCGGCGTGTACGGCTACGCGGGCTCCTGTAAGTGGCTGACCGCACTGGAACTGACCACATTCGACAAGTTCGACGCGTACTGGGTCGAGCGCGGATGGGCCGCGCAGGCGCCCGTGAAGACCGGGTCACGTATCGATCACCCTCGACCCTTCGCGCAGCCGGCACGGGGAACCGTGACGGTCGCGGGGGTCGCGTGGGCGCAGCAGCGGGGCATCGAGGCGGTCGAGGTACGGGTCGACGACGGCCCGTGGGAATCGGCGGAGCTGCTGTCGGCGCCGTCGGTCGACACCTGGGTGCAGTGGCGGTACCGGTGGCGGGCTGGACCGGGGCCGCATTCGCTCGCCGTGCGCGCGACGGACCGGACCGGAGCCGTGCAGGCGGAGGACCGGGCCACCCCATTCCCCAGCGGGGCCACGGGGAGGCACACGATCACCGTCACGGTCGCCTAGAACGTCCTCAGGGGACCGTGCGCTCGATGGCGGCGGCGCCGTCGCGCTCCAGTTCCGCACGGGCGCGCTCGATGTTCGCGGGGGTCGGGTCGCGGCCCTCGGCCTCGGCCAGGTCCTCGGGGTCCCAAGGCTGGTCGGCGCCGGTGCGGAGGATTGGTTCCTCGCCGGGCTGCAGGAACTCGGGGTTGTCCCGGTCGGTCCCGCCGCCGGTGATGAACACGTCCACCGCGACATCGTCCGCGATGGCGTCCGCGACCTCCTGCGTCTCCTCCAGCGGTTGCCGAATCTCGTCGCTCATGTTGTCCTCCATCGCTTTGTCCTTCATCGCTTGGCTCTTCCCCGTACTACCCCGTCGGCGCGGGTCCTGACCCCCGGTGTGGCGCGTGTCCCGGGTCACGTGCCGCCTGGCGTCACGATTCAGCGGTTACGAGCTGACCTGGGCCCGAAAGGGACGATCATGCTGTCCATCGGTCAAACTGAGCGCTAACTGGACAGGACTCGCGCGTTACGGATGGACGCTCAGTAGCGGGCCGAATACATTTTCGGCTTGACGTCCGTTCGTGGGGTCCGGTCGATGCGCCGGGCTCGCGGCCGAGCGGGCGGGTAAGGGGGAACGCATGACCGAGAATCGGGAAGGGCGGTCGTGACGGGCCTGTCCGATGCCGAACGGGACGCGTGTGACGCGCTCCAGGCCTTGGCCGGCCTCGCCGCGCTGCTGCGCCGCCCCGCCGCGGACGTTTCGGGTCTCGACCCGAGCGACCCGGCGTCCGACGACACCCGCCGCCTGCTGCTGGGGCTGGCCGAGGACGGCAGCGAGGCGGCTGCCCGGGTCCTGGCCTACCTGCGCACCCAGCGCGGCGCCGGCGACGGCGACCTGGCGGTGGTCCCGATACGGCTGGGGCCGTGGCGCGATTGGGTTCCGCCGCGCGGGCACCTTTTCGGCCTGGCCGCCAAACAATCCACCCATAAAGACGTGCCACAGCCCCGCCGCGCCGACCCGGGGGAGTGACCGCGCACTCAGCGCGGCGAGCGCAGGGTCTCCGAGGGGACTCGGTCATGGCGCCGTGCCCGGGTGGCGCTCGATGTTCCCACCGGCCCCTGATCGTTCCAGCACATTAAGGCCAGATGAAACTAGCCTGGCGTTCCGCGCCTACGTGGCGTAACTTGCAGACCAGCGGATTGTTGAAGGAACGCGGTTGGAGAGCGGCGCCCGAACGAGGTGTTCGCCGCCCACCGGGGTCACAGCTGATATTCGGCTCGTGTCCACCGGCGTGCGCCCTCCACGCGGAATGTTGGCGTCGGCCCGGGTTCGACTCCAGGAAGAGGGCAGCCGTGTATCTGCCGATCACCACGCGCCAGTTGGCTGATGGCACCGTCGAGATCGCGCCCAGTGGCGAGATTGATCTGGACAACGCTCACGTGATGCGGGATGCCGTCAACGACATCCTGACCACCTCCACGCCGGGCAAGATCTGCCTCGATCTCCAACGGGTGATGCTGATCGACAGCATCGGCATCGGCATCCTGGTGGCGTGCTTCCACACCGCCGCCGCCAGCGGCATCAAGCTGGTGGTCAACCATCCCAGCCCGACGGTCTATCGCCAGCTGTGGGTGTCGGGCCTGGTCGGCCTGCTGGGCTGCGCCGAGCCGCCGTCGCCGCGGACGTCGGTGGGTCTGCGCCCCTCCTGATCTTCACTGGTTGAATCGGGCGCATGACCATCGTGCGCTCGATCGCCCTGTTCGTCCTGGCCGCCTTCGCCGAGATCGGCGGCGCGTGCCTGGTCTGGCAGGGCGTCCGTGAACATCGGGGTTTGCTCGTCGCCGGCGCCGGTGTGTTGGCGCTGGGTGCCTACGGTTTTGTGGCGACGCTGCAGCCCGACTCGCACTTCGGCCGGATCCTGGCCGCCTACGGCGGGATCTTCGTGGCCGGGTCGCTGGTCTGGGCGATGGTGGTGGACGGTTTCCGCCCCGACCGCTATGACATCACCGGCGCGTTGCTCTGCCTGGCCGGCGTGGCCGTTATCATGTATGCCCCCCGCGCCGCCTGACGTATCCGCTCCCACGCGCCCCAGCCGGCGTCACCTCAGGAGAACCGAAGGAACTCGTCGCAGCGCTCCCACACCAGCTCGGCGGCGAAGCGATCGTGGTCGGGCAGGCCGTCGTCCATCCAGAGATGGCTCACGTCCGGGTAGCGGTAGACCTCGAAGATCGCGTCCGCCGTCGTCATCCCGTCCGTCCAGTGGGCGACGGCGGTGGGCGGCACGTATTCCGGGTCCGGGTCGGCCACGTGCAGCTGGGCGCGCAGACCAGGCCGGATCCGGGAGGCGGTGATCGGTGCCCCGGCCAGCAGGAGGAGGCCGGCGGTGTGCGGCCGCTCCGGTAGCAACG
>DASRYP010000061.1:0-6201 GCA_035687165.1 Actinoplanes sp.
CCACCAGAAGTTGTGGACAACGCGTGCCAACCGTCGCCTGGTGCGAGTTCTGTCGTACCCCTGGTGCACGATGATCGCTGTGTCTGACGAAACTTCCCCAGTCGGGCGGGTGCTCGGTACGGCCGACGCGACTCCGCTGCAGTTCTGGACGGCCGTGACCCCGGGCAGCTACCTGCAGCTCGACGATGTCGTGGTCACCAAGCGTGAGCTGCCCGACCGTGAGCCGGTCACGATCGCCGGGGTGGTCACCCAGGTGCGCGCGCGGCACGAGGGGGCCCAGTTCGACTCCGACGTCTTCGCCATCGCCGAGGGCACGCTGCCGGCCGTGGTGCAGGAAGCGGCCGAGATCACCACCACCCGGGTCGACCCGGAGCTCTACGTCCCGCCCGCGCCCGGCGCCGTGGTGCACCGCGCGAGCGGTGTGGCGCGCGACGCCGCCCTGCACTTCGACCGGATGGAACGGCGTATCCCGATGGGGACCGGCCGCGACGGTGTGCCCGTCTTCCTCAACGCCGACTTTCTCGACGGCACCCGCGGCGCGCACGTCTCGATCTCCGGCATCTCGGGCGTGGCCACCAAGACCAGCTTCGCGACGTTCGTGCTCTACTCGGTGTTCCGCTCCGGGGCGCTGGGCGCCGACGGCACCAACGCCCGCGCGCTGATCTTCAACGTCAAGGGCGAGGATCTGCTCTTCCTCGACCACCCGAACACCAAGCTCGACGACTCCACGCGTGCCGCCTACAAGCTGCTCGAGCTGCCGGCGACCCCCTTCTCCGACGTGCGGGTCTATGCCCCGCCTCGAGCCGGTGACGCGACCGGCACCCCCGACGTCAGCAGCCGCCTGACCGGCGTCGACACGTTCTACTGGACGCTCGAGGAGTTCTGCGCGCTGCGCCTGCTCCCTTATGTCTTCGCCGACGCCGACGACGAGCGCCAGCAATACACGATGGTCGTCCACTCGGTCACCGCCCACCTGAACCGCTTCGCCGTGCCGGCCGAGGGCGGCATCAGCATCGACGGCCGTCGCATCGGCTCCTACGGTGACCTGGTCGACCACATCGTCGAGCAGCTCACCGACGACGAGACCCGCTCCACCTGGGCCGGGAGCGCGATCAACATGGGCACTGTCAACGCGTTCGCCCGGCGGCTGATCGGCAGCAAGCGCGACCTGGCCCGGCTGATCCGCGGCGACCTCGCCCAGCGCCGCCCGCACGCGATCAAGACCGCCGAGTCGGCCCAGGTCACCGTCGTCGACCTGCACAACCTGCCCGACCGTGCCCAGCGGTTCGTGGTCGGCGTGACGCTCAAGACCGAGTTCGAGGAGAAGGAGAAAGCCGGCACCGGCCGTCCGCTGCTCTTCGTCGTCCTCGACGAACTGAACAAATACGCGCCGCGGGAGGGCTCCTCGCCGATCAAGGAGGTGCTGCTCGACATCGCCGAGCGGGGCCGCTCGCTCGGGGTCATCCTGATCGGCGCCCAGCAGACGGCGAGCGAGGTCGAGCGCCGCATCGTGACGAACTCGGCGATCCGCGTGGTCGGCCGGCTCGACCCGGCCGAGGCCGCCCGCCCGGAGTATGGTTTCCTGCCCCCCGCCATGCGTCAGCGCGCGTTGCTCGCCCGGCCCGGCACGATGTTCGTGAACCAGCCCGACATCCCCGTTCCGCTCTGCGTGGAGTTCCCGTTCCCGGCCTGGGCCACGCGCAAATCCGAGTCGGGGCCGCCACCCGCGGCGACGATGCGCTCCATCGTCCAGGGTGCTGATCCGTTCACCGTCGTGGGTGGCCACGGCGGTTCGTCCGACGACGACATTCCGTTCTAAGGTTCTCCCGATGCGCATCCTGCACACGTCCGATTGGCACGTCGGCAAGGTCCTCAAGGGTCGCGGCCGGCACGAGGAGCACATCCGGGTGCTGGCCCAGCTCGTCGAGATCGCCCGAGCCGAGCGGCCCGACCTGGTGATCATCGCCGGTGATCTCTACGACACGGCGGCCCCCACGGCCGACGCGACCCGGGTGGTCACCCGCGCGCTCTCGGCGCTGCGGTCGACCGGTGCGCGGGTCGTGGCGATCGGCGGCAACCACGACAACGGCCCGGCTCTCGACGCGTTGCGCCCGTGGGCCGAGGCGGCCGGCATCGTGCTGCGCGGCGCGGTGCGCGACAAGGCCGACGAGCTGCTGATCACCGGCGAGACGGCCGGCGGCGAGCGGTGGCAGCTGGTGACGCTGCCGTTCCTTTCCCAGCGTTACGCGATCCGGGCCGCCGAGATGTACGAGTTGACCGCGGCCGAGGCCACCCAGACCTACGCCGATCACATCGCCCGGCTGATCGAGCGGCTCAGCGAGACGTTCGACCAACCCGGCGTGATCAACCTGGTCACCGCCCACCTGACCGTCGTCGGCGCCACGACCGGCGGCGGCGAGCGGGAAGCGCACACGATCATGGGGTACGCCGTGCCCGCCACGGTCTTCCCGCGCAACGCCCACTACGTGGCGCTCGGCCACCTGCACCGCTCCCAGCAGGTGATCGCCCCCTGCCCGACCCGTTACAGCGGCAGCCCGCTCGCGGTCGACTTCGGCGAGGAGGAGAACGTTCCGTCCATCGCGATCGTCGACGTCGGCGTGGACAAAGCCGCCCGCGTACGAGATGTGCCGATCACCTCGGCGCTCGCGCTGCGCACCGTCCGGGGCACGCTCGAACAGCTCGCCACGGTGAAGCTTCCGGACGCCTGGATCCGTGTGCTGGTGCGCGAGAAGCCGCGGGTCGGCCTTCGCGAGGACGTGCAGGAACTGCTGCCCAATGCCCTCGAGGTGCGCATCGATCCCGAGATGATGCCCGACCGGACGGGGGAGCGGATGGCCCAGCGAGCCGGGCGGTCGCCGCGGGAGCTCTTCGGCGACTACCTGGACAGCCGCGGCAACGCCGAGGACGGCGTCCGTGAACTCTTCGACGAGCTCTACGACGAGGTGAGCACCCACTCATGAGTGAGCGCAGCGAACGCGGTCGGCTCAGCATCCGGGTCCCGGGCCCGGCGGCGCGAAGCGGAGCCGGAGCATGAGACCCGTGCGGTTGGACATGGCGGGGTTCACGGTGTTCCGCGACGAGACCACCGTCGACTTCACCGACGCCGACTACTTCGCGCTGGTCGGGCCGACCGGCTCCGGCAAGTCGACGGTTCTCGACGCGATCACTTTCGCTCTCTACGGCACTGTCCCGCGCTGGGGCGGCGCCCGTGGCATCGGCAACGCGCTCGCCCCGTCGGCGACCGAGGCCCGGGTCCGGTTGGTCTTCGAGTCGGCCGGCGACCGCTACGTGGCGACCCGCGTCGTCCGGCGCGACGGCCGCGGCAACGTCAAGACCGCCGGGGCCGGCCTGCAGCTCATGCAGCCCGGGTTCGACGTCGCCAAGCTCGACACCGGCATGGACCTCGACGACCTGGGCGAGGTGCTGGCCGGCACCCCCGCCGAGATGGACCAGGCCGTGCTCGCCGCCGTCGGCCTCCCGTTCGAGCAATTCACCAGCTGCGTCGTGCTGCCCCAGGGCCAGTTCGCCGACTTCCTGCACGCCAAGCCGGCCACTCGCCAGCAGATCCTGATCAACCTGCTCGGCTTGCACGTCTACGAGGACGTGCAGACCCGTGCCTCGGGCCGGGCGCAGACCGCCGAGGGCAAGCTCTCCGTCGTCGACCAGAGCCTGGCCGGGCTGGCCGACGCCACCGACGAGGCGGTCGAGGCCGCTCAGCAGCACGTCTCCCGCATGCGCGAGCTGACCGCCGCCGTCGAGCTGGCTGTCCCCGGGCTGCGGGCCAAGCGCACCGCCGAGGCCGAGGCCGCCGCCACCCGCGACGTGCTCGACACCGAGGTTCGGCTGCTCGCCTCCGTGCGTACGCCCGCGGGAAGCGTCGAGACCGCCGGCGTGACCGCCGCAGCGAGGGCGACCGCCGCTGAGGCCGCGGAGCAGGTCCGCGCGGCCGAGGAGAAAGAGGAGAAGGTCCGCGGGGAGCTCGCGGCGGCCGGCGACGCCGGATCGCTCACCCTGATGCTCGACCGGCACGCCGAGCTGGAGAAGCTCATCGGTCAGGCGGAGTGGTTCGCCGGCGAGGTGTCGGTGGCCGAGGTCGAGCACAAGGACGCCGCGGCCGGTGTCGAGCTCGCCCACAGCGCCCACCTCGGCGCCGCCCAGCTGCTCGAACAGGCCCGGCTCGACTACACCGAGGCCCAGCGCATCGACCGGGCCGCCGCCCTGCGGGCCCACCTCGCCGTCGGCGACCACTGCCCGGTGTGCGAGCAGGCCGTGACCACCGTGCCGCCGGTGCCCGAGGAGTCCGCGGTGCGGGCCGCCGAGACCACCGGCAAGGCCGCCCGCGCCGCCGCCGAGATCGCCGAGAAGGCCTGGCAGCAGCGCGACGCCGTCGCCCGCAAGCTGGAGAGCAACCTCGAACGCAAGCGGGCCCAGCACGAGCATCACCTGACGCGGCTGGCCGAGGCGCGCGTCGCCGTCGGCGAGTCGCCGGGTGTGGAAGCGCTGCGCCGCCGGCTCGCCGAACTCGACAAGCTGCAGAAACAGCTCGACCTGGCGCTCGCGGCCATGCGGACGGCCCGGTCCGCGCACCGGCAGGCCCAGGCCGCGGTGATCGCCGCCGAGAACCGCCAGCGTTCCGCGTGGCGAGAGTTCGACACCGTACGTGACCAGGTCGCCCGCTTCTCGCCCCCGCCCGCCGACCGGGACGACCTGGCCGGCGCATGGTCGGTGCTGGTCGAGTGGGCCGCCGACCTGGCTGCCGCTCGGGTCGTCGAGCGGGCTGCCGCCGAGGCCACGGTGGCCACCGCGCACAGCGAGACGGCCACCGTTCTGCGGGAGATCGCGGGGCTTTTCACGGCGGCGGGGATCGCGGTCCCCGCCTCGTCCACCGCCTCGTCCACCGCCTCGTCCACCGCTTCGGACGAAGCGACGCTGATCCGGGCCGCGGCGGTCGCGGTGGAGCGGTCGGAAGCGAGCTGGCAGCGGCTCGCCGACCGGCGTACGCAGGCGCAGGAGTTCACCGAGCAGCGGATGACGCTGCAGCTCGAGATGCGGGTGGCCAAGGCGCTCTCCGGTCACCTGCGGGCCAACAACTTCGAGCGGTGGCTGCTCGAGGAGGCGCTCGACCTGCTCGTCGACGGCGCCTCCGGGATCCTGCGCGAGCTGACCGCCGGTCAGTACGACCTGATGCACGACAAGGGCGAGTTCTTCGTCATCGACCACCACGACGCGGGCCTGCGGCGCGGGGTGCGCACGCTGTCGGGCGGTGAGACGTTCCAGGCCTCGCTGGCCCTGGCCCTCGCCCTCTCCGAGCAGCTCGCGGGCATGTCGACCACGGCGGCCAGCCTCGAGTCGATCGTGCTCGACGAGGGCTTCGGCACCCTCGACGCGGCGACCCTTGATGTGGTCGCCGCCACGTTGGAAAACCTGGCCGCGCGCGGCGACCGCATGGTCGGCGTGGTCACCCATGTCAACGCGCTGGCCGAGCGGGTGCCGGTGCGGTTCGAGGTGCACAAGGACGCGCGGACCGCGCACGTGGCGAGGGTGGGCTTTTGACCAGGATGTTCGTGGACGCGTGGGACCCGTCGTACGGCGCGTCCTTCGAGGGCGGTTCGGCCGACGGCGGCGACGGGCCGGCGTCACCGTCGAGCGCCCAGGTCGTCACCGACGTCGAGGTGCCGGCGGCGGAGTGGGCGCCGATGGACGTGCCCGCCGGGGTGCGCCGGCCCGACGTGGTCTTCCTGGTCGACGGGGTGCGGCGCAACGACGCCGGACTGTGGACGGCCGAGGAGGACGGGACGTCGTACGCGGGGCTCGCCGCCTCGTACGCGGCCGGGGTGGTTCGTTGCGACCTGGCCCGGGGAGTGGCGGAGCTGGTGGGCGCGCGCGTGGCTCGGGGCCTGTTCACCGCGAGCCCATCGGCGGCGGACGTGCAGGCCGGATCGGTGCGTTACGAGGTGCACCGCATCCACGGCACGGGCGAGGCGAGCAAGCTGCCGGCGGCAGTGCAGGCCCCGCTGACCGCGCTCGAGATCGACATCTCGTCGGCCGCCCGCGACTTCGGCTCGGACGGCAGCGACCTGCTGGTGGTCGACGGTCCGCTGCGGAACAGGCGGCAGCTCCCGCGCACGATCGGATACGTCAAGACCCAGCAGAAGCAATACCTACCGGCCGCGCTGACCT
>DASRYP010000062.1:0-5428 GCA_035687165.1 Actinoplanes sp.
CCCCCCTCCTGCGGCAGGTCCCGCCCACCGCGACGCGGCGGGCGGGACGAACGTGTGAGATCACTCCGGGTCGGCGACCGCGACCATTGCGGGTCGCAGCAGCCGCTCGCCCAGGGTGTAACCGCGACGCATGACCTCGACGCAGGTCGGCTCGGTGACGTCCGCGGACGTCTGGTGAGCGACCGCCTCGTGGCGGTTGGGGTCGAACGGGTCGCCCTTCTCGCCGAACGGCACCAGCCCGAGCTTGCCGGTCACCGTGGTCAGCGACTCGGCCACCGAGGCGAACGGGCCGACCAGGTCGCCGTGCTCGCGCGCCCGGTCGATGTCGTCGAGCACCGGCAGCAGCGCGGTCAGGACCGCACCGGTGGTCTGCTCGGCCGCCGCACCCCGGTCGCGGTCGACCCGCTTGCGGTAGTTGGCGTACTCGGCGGTGACCCGCTGGAGGTCATGGGTCCGCTCGTCGAGCTCGGTCCGCAGCGCCTCCAGTTCGGCGCCCAGAGCGGGCTTCGGCTCCTCGGGCGGTTCAGCCACGGGAGTCTCCTCGCCGTCGGCGGCCCGATGGGCGCCGACCGGGGCCTTGCCCTTGGCCGTGGTGGCCTTGGGCTCAGCCTGGTCGATCTTGCGGCGGTCCCGGATGACGACCCGCTCGGTCGCCTGACCGTCGTTCTCGTCGTCCGTGGCAGTCACTTCTTGTCGTCCTCCACGATCTCGGCGTCGACCACGTCGTCGGCACCACCCGCGGCCGGGCCCGCGTTCGGGCCGGCGTTCGGGCCACCGGCCGCACCGGCCGCGCCCCCGGGCGCGTCCTGCGTACCGTCGGCACCGGGCGCGGCCTGAGTGCCGTCACCCTGCGAGTAGAGCTGCGAGCCGGCCTCCTGGGAGACCCGCGACAGCTGCTCGTGCGCTGCCTTGATCTTCTCGATGTCGGAGCCGCCCAGCGCGCCGCGGAGCTCGCCCAGCGCCTCGCCGATCTTGTTCTTGCTGTCCTCGGGCAGCTTGTCGCCGCTCTCGGCCAGGAACTTCTCGGTCTGCCACTGGAGCTGCTCGGCCAGGTTGCGCGTCTCCGCGTCGTCCTTGCGCTTCTTGTCGTCGTCCGCGTGGTCCTGAGCGTCGCGCATCATGCGCTCGATGTCTTCCTTCGGCAGCGCGGAGCCGCCGGTGATCGTCATCTTCTGCTCCTTGCCCGTGCCCAGGTCCTTGGCGGACACGTGCACGATGCCGTTCGCGTCGATGTCGAAGGAGACCTCGATCTGCGGGACGCCGCGGGGCGCGGGGGCGATGCCGCTGAGCTCGAAGGTGCCGAGCTTCTTGTTGTACGACGCCATCTCGCGCTCGCCCTGGTAAACCTGGATCAGCACGGAGGGCTGGTTGTCGTCCGCGGTCGTGTAGACCTCGGAGCGGTGCGCCGGGATGGTGGTGTTGCGCTCCACCAGCTTGTGCATGATGCCGCCCTTGGTCTCGATGCCCAGCGAGAGCGGGGTGACATCGAGCAGCAGGACGTCCTTGACCTCGCCCTTGAGCACGCCGGCCTGCAGGGCGGCGCCGACCGCGACGACCTCGTCCGGGTTGACGCCCTTGTTGGGCTCCCGGCCGATCATGCCCTTGACCAGCTCGGCGACGGCCGGCATGCGGGTCGAGCCACCGACCAGGATCACGTGGTCGACGTCGGAGAGCTTGACGTCGGCGTCCTTGATCGCGGACTCGAACGGGCCCTTGCAACGGTCGAGCAGGTCCTGGGTCATGCGCTGGAACTCGGCGCGGCTCAGCGACATGTCGAGGTGCAGCGGCCCGTCGGGGCCGGCCGTGATGTACGGCAGGTTGATGCTGGTGGTGGTCGCGGCGGAGAGCTCGATCTTCGCCTTCTCGGCGGCCTCGCGCAGACGCTGCAGGGCCATCTTGTCCGAGCCCAGGTCGATGCCGTGCTCGCCGCGGAACGTCTTGATCAGGTGATCGATGATCCGCTGGTCCCAGTCGTCGCCACCGAGGTGGTTGTCACCGGAGGTCGACTTGACCTCGATGACACCGTCACCCAGCTCGAGCAGCGAGACGTCGAAGGTGCCGCCACCGAGGTCGAAGACCAGAACGGTCTGCTCCTTGGTGCCCTTGTCCAGCCCGTAGGCCAGGGCGGCGGCGGTGGGCTCGTTGACGATCCGCAGGACGTTGAGGCCGGCGATCTCGCCCGCCTCCTTGGTGGCCTGGCGCTGCGCGTCGTTGAAGTACGCCGGGACGGTGATGACCGCGTCGGTCACCGTCTCACCGAGGTACGCCTCCGAGTCGCGCTTGAGCTTCATCAGGACCCGCGCCGAGATCTCCTGCGGGGTGTACTTCTTGCCGTCGATGTCGATCGACCAGTTGGTGCCGACCTCACGCTTGACCGAACGGATGGTCCGGTCGGGGTTGGTCACCGCCTGACGCTTCGCGACCTCGCCGACGAGCACCTCACCGTTGCGCGCGAAGGCGACGATGGACGGGGTGGTCCGAGATCCCTCCGCATTGGCGATTACGGTGGGCTCGCCTCCTTCCAGAACGCTGACGCAGGAGTTCGTGGTGCCGAGGTCGATACCGACCGCACGTGCCATGGTGGTCCTCGCTTCTAACTTCAGCTTGGTTCTGACAAAAGGTTGAGTGGAACAGACTCAATGATGCCACGGGTTCGCACCACGTCAAGTGAAGTTGAGTCACCCAGGCGCAACTATGGGCGTTCTCAGCCTTGCCAGCAGTTCGGTAGATACCTGTCCGGTCACGGCATACCGGTACCTGTTGTTCTGCATGCATAGATCGGGCACTCTTTACCCGTGACGACCCACGGTGACGCGGTCGGGCAAGCGGCCCTGTCCGCCGAAGCCGCCGCCACGCGACAACCCGCCACGGTCTCCAAGACCGGCTCCGCGGACGAGAAAGCACAGGTCAGCACGATGACCGACCAGGACGCGGACCACCCCGATCGTACGGAATCCGCCGTGTCCCGTCAGCCGCATGAGGATCCCGGCACCGCGGCCCCACCGCCTGCGCCGAAGCCCGATTCCGCGCCTGTCCCGGCCCGTCCCGCTGACCTCGGTGAGGCCGACGCGCTCGCGGCCGCCGAACCCCCGCCGGGCATCAAAAAACTCGCCGAGGCGCTCGGCAACCTGCGTTCCGCGATCGGCGGTACGGCGTACCCCTTGGTCATGCCCTCGGCCGAGGAGGCCCAGCGCGTCGGCGCCGCCCTGGTCACGCAGCTCGACGACTATCTGCTCCCGCGCCTGGCCCGGCTCGACGCGCCGCTACTGGTCGTCGTCGGCGGCTCCACCGGTGCCGGCAAGTCGACGCTGGTCAACAGCCTCGTGCGCGCCCCCGTCAGCACAGCCGGCGTGCTGCGCCCGACCACCCGCTCCCCGGTGCTGGTCAGCAACCCGGCCGACCTGCCCTGGTTCCAGCAGGGCGAGCTGCTGCCCGGGCTGGTGCGCACCCGCGAGCCCAGCAACGACGCCGCCGCGCTGCAGATCGTCTCGATCCCGGCGCTCGGGGCCGGCCTGGCCTTCCTCGACGCGCCCGACATCGACTCGGTGGTCGACCGCAACCGCAAGCTCGCCGCGCAGCTCCTCGCCGCCGCCGACCTGTGGCTCTTCGTGACCACCGCGGCCCGCTACGCCGACGCCGTGCCCTGGGAACTGCTCACCACTGCCCGGCTGCGCGGCACCGTGATCGCCCTGGTGCTCGACCGGGTGCCGGTCGAAGCCACCGCCGAGATCGCCACCCACCTGCAGGACATGCTCAACGTCCGCGATCTGGGCACCGCCCCGCTCTTCGTGCTGCCCGAGACCCAGCTGGACGCTCAGGGCCTGATCGGCGAGGACGTCATCCGCCCGCTGCACGACTGGTTCGGCCGGCTCGCGGCCGACGCCGATGCCCGCGCCGCGGTGGTGCGGCAGACCCTTGACGGCGCGCTCATGTCGCTCAACCCCGCGGTCGCGGGTCTCGGCGACGCCGCCGACGAGCAGGCCCGTGCGGCCAAGGCGCTGGGCGACCGGGTCACCGCCGCCTACCGCGCCGGGCGCCAGACGATGGCCGACGGGCTGCGCGACGGCCGGCTGCTGCGGGGCGAGGTGCTGGCCCGGTGGCAGGAGTTCGTCGGCACCGGCGAGTTCCTCAAGACCCTCGAGAGCAAGGTCGGCCAGCTCCGCGACCGGTTCGTCTCGGCGCTCACCGGCCGGCCGCTGCCCGGGCGCTATCTGCAGGCCGCGCTCGAGTCCCAGCTGGTCACCCTGCTGCGGGCGATCTCGGCGGACGCGGCCGAGCAGGCCTATGCGAGCTGGCAGGCGCACCCGGCCGGGGCCGCCCTGCTCGACCTCGATCTCCAGCGCCCCTCCGCCGACCTGCCCGAACGGGCCGACCGCATGGTCCGCGACTGGCAGCAGTGGGTGCTCGGCCTGGTCCGCGCCGAGGGTGCGGGGAAACGGGTGGTGGCGCGCGGCGCGGCGTACGCGGTGAACGGTGCCGGGCTGGCTGTGATGATCGCCGTCTTCACCTCGACCGCGTTCCTCCCCACCGGGCTCGAGGTGGCCGCCGGCGCCGGCAGCGCGATCGCCGCCCAGAAGGTGCTCGAGGCGATCTTCGGCGACCAGGCCATCCGCACTCTCGCCACCCAGGCCCGGGAAGATCTGCTGCTGCGAGCGGGCAAGCTCTTCGACGAGGAGGCCGCGAGGTTCACCGACCGGCTTGCCGCCGTCGGCCTCGACCAGGAACCGGGGGCCCGGCTGCGACAGGCCGCCGCCGACGTGGAGACTGCCCGTACCGAACTCGCGCTGACCGGGAGCGCGACGTGAGCTTGATCGAAGACATGACCTTGATCGAAAAGGTGCGCGAGGCGATGGCGGACGACGACCGGGTGGACGCCGAGCGGCTGGTGCTGCGACTCGAGGCGTTGAACCGGTTCTTGCGCCTGGTCGACCCCCACCTGCCGGACAGTGGTCTGGTGGCCGCCCACACGCTGGTCGAGCGGGCCGGCAACCGGCTCACGCTCTCCCGCGACCACACCGTCGTCGCGCTCGCCGGCAGCACCGGCAGCGGCAAGTCAAGCCTGTTCAACGCCCTGGCCCGGCTCAAGCTCTCGCCGGTCGGCGTGCGGCGGCCGACGACCGGCGTGGCCCACGCCTGCGTCTGGGGGCCGCTGGAACCGGCCAACAAGCTGCTCGACTGGGTCGGCGTGCTCCCGCGTCACCGATTCATGCGCGAGAGCGCGCTGGACGCCGACGACGAGGCCTCGCTGCGTGGGCTCGTGCTGCTCGACCTGCCCGACTTCGACTCGGTCGAGCGCGGTCACCGGCTCGAGGTCGACCGCCTGCTCGGCCTGGTCGACCTGATCGTCTGGGTGGTCGACCCGCAAAAGTACGGCGACCGGATCCTGCACCAGGCCTACCTGTCGCAGTTCCGCTCGCACGCCGCGGTC
>DASRYP010000063.1:0-3325 GCA_035687165.1 Actinoplanes sp.
AGGCCCCCGCTCCGGGACTGGTCGACCGCCTCGGTCAGCGCCGCACGCTCCTCGGGGGTGATCTGCGAAGCCTGCACGGTATAGGTGACCGTGCTGAATGCGGCCCGCTGGTCCGACGAGACCGTGGGCGCCCGCGGGTCGAGCGGGTTGCTGGCCGCCGCCACCCCGGGCAGCTTCCCGAGCTTGGCCACGACCGCGGCCACCCGCGCCGCGTTCGCCGGGTCGGTGATCTTGCCGCCGTTCGGCGCCTCCATCACCACCTGGGCGTTCGCGCCGGCCGAGGCGGCACCGAACCGCTCGCGGATCAGCTGGAGCACGGTGGTCGACTCCTGGCCGGGGATCGAAAAGGTGTTGACCGTCGTGCCGGAGAGCGTGGCGGCGCCGACGCCGAAGGCGATCAGAGCCACCAGCCAGGCGACCATGACCAATGCCTTGTGGCGGACGGCGCCCAGTCCTAGGCGGTGCAGGAACGTTGCCATTACTCATCCCCTTGCTGGGACGGGCGCCCGTGACCGAGCGCGTCGTAGCTGACGTCGATGAGGTCGTCGAGGGTGACCGCGAGGGGCTTCTCGCGCAGCGCGACCCCCGCGACGGCGAGGGCGCCCAGGGCGCCGACCACCCGGACCGTCCGGATCGGATCGGTCTCGGGGTCGGCCCCGAAGATCTGGAAGACCACCTCGCCGATGCTCTCCAGGGCGGCCGCCATGTCGCTGCCCGCCCGGCAGGAGAGGCCGGTGAGCAACAGCGCGACGATGCCGGGGCACTCGATGGCGAGGCGGGCCACACGGCTGACGGCGGCGCGGTCACGGGCCGGACCGAACGGCAGCCCGGCGACCTCCTCGGCGACCTCGCGGATGCCGCGCAGACCACGCTCGACGACCGCCTGCTGGAGCGACTCCTTGGTCGGGTAGCGGTGCAGCAGGCCCGTCTTGGAATAGCCCACCGCGTCGGCGATGCGCTGGATCGAGGTCTCCTTGAAGCCGTGCCGCGCGAAGAGGGTCGCGGCGGCCTCGAGGATCTCGTCGTCGATCTGTTGCTTGGTGGGCCTCGGCACGTGGACCAGCCTAGTCCCGGAAGGACCAGACTGGTCGGTAACCGACCGTGGTGGTCCTCACAGTTCGGATGAGCATCGTTCAGACCTACCGCAAAGAGAACGGCCGACTGCGGGTTTCCCCGCAACCGGCCGCCGGACCTTTCCTGGGTGTGTGCTCAGTGAGTGATATCGCTGACCCAACCCGCGAGGTTGTCCACGCGGGCCGCGCTCTCGATCTGGGTGTGCGGGCAGGACGGCCCGTTGCTCACCACGGCGACCAGCAGCGGACCCCTCTTGCCGCGCTCGACGAAGAACGGACCACCCGAGTCGTACGGGCAAGGGGTGGTGTCCGCCTGCGGGGCGTACCCCTTCACCTGCGTGACCGAGTCGGTGAGGCCGACCACCTCCATCTTTCCGGTACGCAGCCAGGTGACCGGGGCCGGACTGACGCTCGTCGTCGAGCCGTAACCGGTCACCCGCAGGACGGCGCCCACCTCGGGCGCCGTCCGGGCCACCCGGATCGGGCGGACGTCGTGCACCGGCTCGGCGAGCTTGGCGAGCGACACGTCCGCGGTGGGCGACTGACGCACCTCGACGATCTCGGCCTCCTGGCCACGCGTGGTGTCCGTGAGGTCGGTGCGACCGATGGTCGCGATCGTCGAGTCGGCCACCGGACGCTCGACCCGGACGCCGTTCGCGTCCCGGAAGCAGTGCCCCGCGGTGATCACCCACTGCGCCGCCACCAGAGCACCGGAGCAGGCGCTGTTGCGTCGGCCGCCGTCGGCGGTGGGGATGCCGGTCATGGTCAGTTTGATCGAGAAGCCATATCGGCCCAGCTTGACCGGGTCCCCGTTCGCGATCGCGTGCGCCGGGCCCGCGAGCCCGAGAAGGACGACCGCGACCGTTCCGATCGCGGCCAGGATCGACGTTTTTCGCTGTCTCATATGGACAAGCTAAACCCGTCGATCAATAGCGGCGAATCGTTGACCTTCGGCACCGAACAGCACTGCGGGCCCGGCGTCGTTGCCGGGCCCGCAGTGCTGTTCGGGTCAGGCCGAGGTGGCCGGAGCGGGCAGGTCGGGCTTGCTGTCGGCGACCGCCACCGGGTGCGGGATGCCGGGCGCCGGAGTCGTGCCGGGGGCCTCGCCGCGGGCTACCGCGCCGGGAGCATCCGACGGGTTGATGCCGGCCGCCGCGTACGCGTCCGCCTCGTCCAGGGTCTCCGTCTGCAGCAGGCGGTTGGCCAGGCTGTCGAGCTGGGGGCGGTGTGCCCGCAGCTGCGACAGCGCCTCGGTGTGGCACGACTCGACGATCTTGCGCACCTCGCGGTCGACCAGTTCCTTGGTCGCCGGCGCCACGCCGTCCAGGCCGAGCGGAGACTCCTGACCGGGCGGCGGCAGGACCGTGACCGGGCCGATCACGTCGGACATGCCCCAGCGGCCGATCATCTGGCGGGCGATGTTGGTGGCCTGGTCGAGGTCGCTCTCGGCGCCGGTGGTCTTGTCGCCGAAGACGATCTCCTCGGCGGCCCGGCCGCCCAGCGCGCCGACGATACGGCCGCGCAGATACTCCGCCGAGTAGCCGTAGCGGTCGGTCGCCGGGCTCTGGAACGTGACACCGAGCGCCTGGCCGCGCGGGATGATCGAGACCTTCCGGACGGGATCCGCCCCCGGGGTGAGCATGCCGAGCAGGGCGTGGCCGGACTCGTGGAACGCCGTACGCCGCTTCTCCTCCGGCGTCAGCATCAAGCCGCGCACGGTGCCCAGCACGACCTTCTCCAGCGCGTCGGTGAAGTCGGCGTTCTGCACCTGGTCGTGCCCGCGCCGGGCGGCGAGCAGGGCCGCCTCGTTCACCAGGTTCTTCAGGTCGGCGCCGACCATGCCCGGCGTGGACGCGGCGATGCCGTCGAGGTCGACGCCCGGCGCGAGCGGCACGCCCCGGGTGTGCACCCGCAGGATGGCGCGGCGCCCGGCCAGGTCGGGCGGGCTCACCACGACCCGGCGGTCGAAGCGGCCGGGACGCAGCAGCGCGGGGTCGAGGATCTCGGCCCGGTTGGTCGCGGCGAGCACGACCACACCCTCGCTGCCGGTGAAGCCGTCCATCTCGGTGAGGATCTGGTTGAGGGTCTGCTCCCGCTCGTCGTGGCCGCCCAGCGACATGGCCGACGCTCGCGATCGCCCGATGGCGTCGAGCTCGTCGATGAAGATGATCGCCGGCGCCACCCGCTTCGCCTGGTCGAACAGGTCCCGCACCCGGCTGGCGCCGACGCCGACGATCAGCTCGATGAACTCG
>DASRYP010000064.1:0-4218 GCA_035687165.1 Actinoplanes sp.
GTTCGCGGCCGGCGACCACGATGAGCTGCTGGCCGTGCTGGCCGCGGTCGCCGACGGCCCGGACGCGGCCGAGATCACCGCCGGCGAGACCGGCCTGATCTTCTCCGGTCAAGGTTCCCAGCGGCTGGGCACCGGCCGGGAGCTGCGGCTGCTCTTCCCGGTCTTCGCCGACGCCTTCGACGAGGTGTGCGGCCGGTTCGACACCCTGCTGCCGGTGCCGCTGATCGACGTCCTGCACGGCGCCGACGCGGCGCTGCTGGCACGCACCGAATACGCCCAGCCGGCGCTGTTCGCGGTGCAGGTGGCGCTCTTCCGGCTGGTCGAGTCGTGGGGCGTACGGCCGGGCCGGCTGCTCGGGCATTCGGTCGGCGAGATCGCGGCCGCCCACGTCAGCGGCGCGCTCGCGCTCGACGACGCGGTCGCCCTGGTAGCCGCCCGCGGACGGGCCATGCAGGCGCTCACCGACCCTGGCGCCATGGTCGCAGTCAACGTGGCGGAGGACGCCATACCTCCGCTGCTCACCGACGGCGTGGACATCGCCGCCGTCAACGGCCCGGATGCGATCGTGCTCTCCGGCACCGAGCCCGCGGTACGGGCACTCGCCGACCGGCTGGCCGCCGCCGGCCACCGCACCAAGCGCCTGGACGTGAGCCACGCCTTCCACTCCGTGCTCGTCGAGCCGGCCCTCGAGCAGCTGCGCGCCGCAGCCGAGCGGCTCACCCCCGGCACCCTGCGGATCCCGGTGGTGTCGAGCGTGACCGGGGAGCCGGTCGACGCCGCCACGCTCGCCTCGGCCGACCACTGGGTGCGGCACGCGCGTCAGGCGGTGCGGTTCGCCGACGGCGTCCGGGAGATGCGCGCGGCCGGCGTCGGCCGCTTCCTCGAGATCGGGCCGGACGCGGTGCTGTCGGCCATGACCGCTGACGCTGTGCCGCTGTTACGGGCCGGCCGCCCCGAGGCCGCGTGCGCCGTCGCGGCGGTGGTACGGCTGCACGAGCGCGGCGCCGAGCTCGACGCCGTGGCGCTGTGCGGCCCGGGACGGCTCGCCGACCTACCCACCTATCCGTTCCGGCCGGAGCGCTTCTGGCTGACCGTCGGCGCGACCCCGGCCGCCTCCGCCGACGAGGGCGACGCCGCCTTCTGGCGCGCCGTCGAGAGCGCCGACCTGGATGCGCTCACCGCGGCGCCGGAGGACCGGGAGGTGCTGAGCGCGGCCCTGCCCGCCCTCGGCCGCCGGCGTGCCGCCGACCGGGCGCGGTCGGCGGCCGACCGGGTCCGTTACCGGGTGCGCTGGCAACCTGCGGCGGAGCCGGCCGCCGCCACCGCGGACCGCTGGCTGGTCGTGCACCCGCCCGGCCTCGGTACGGAATGGGCGGCTGGCTTCGACAGCCTGGCGGCCGACCCGGCCGATCCGGAACTGGGTGCCCGGGTCGGCGTGGCCGTCGCTGAACGCGGCGCCGCCGGGGTGCTCTCGCTGCTCGGCCTGGACACCTCGCCGCACCCGCTGCACCCGGGAGTACCGCGCGGCACCGCAGCCACCCTCGCCCTGGCGGGTGCTGGGCTCACCGTCCCGATGTGGCTGGCCACCCGCGGTGCGGTCGTGGTCGGGACGTCCGACGGCGCCCCGGACCCGGCGGGCGCGCTGATCTGGGGCCTGGGCCGGGCGCTCGCTTTGGAGCAGAACGCCGCCTGGGGCGGTCTGGTCGACCTGCCGGCACGGGCCGACCCGCGGGTGGTCGAGCGCCTGAGGCGCCTCCTCGGCGGTACGGCCGCACCGGACGGCGAGGACCAGGTCGCGCTGCGTGCCTCGGGCACCTTCGTGCCCCGGCTGGTCCGGACCCCGGTCGAGGGCGCGCCGGTCACCCCGGCGCCTCGAGGCACCGTGCTGGTCACGGGCGGCACCGGCGCCCTGGGCGCGCACAGCGCCCGGCGGCTGCTCGCCCTCGGCGTCGACCACGTCGTGCTCACCAGCCGCCGCGGCCTGGCCGCCCCTGACGCCGCGGCGCTACGGGCCGAGCTCGGCGATCGGGTGACCGTCGCGGCCTGCGACGTCGGCGACCGCGACCAGGTCGCCGCTCTGCTCGCCGAGCACGCGGTCACCGGTGTCGTGCACGCGGCCGGCATCGGGCAGGCCACTTCGCTGGCCCGGATGGAACTGGCCGAGCTGGCCGAGGTGTTGGCGGCCAAGGTGACCGGCGCCGCCGTCCTCGACGAACTGCTCGGCGGCGACGCGGAGATGTTCGTGCTGCACTCCTCGGTCTCCGGCGTCTGGGGCGCGGGGGAGCAGGGCGCCTACGCCGCCGCCAACGCCTATCTGCTCGCGCTGGCCGAGCGGCGCCGGGCGGCCGGGTGGAACGCCACCGCGCTCGCCTGGGGCCCGTGGGCCGGCGGCGGCATGGCCGACGGCGCGGTCGGCGACCACCTGCGCCGCCGCGGCCTGATCGAGCTCGATCCGGCGGTCGCGCTCGATAATCTGGCGTACGCGCTCGGCTCCGGCGACTCGGGGATCGTGGTGGCCGATGTGGACTGGGGCCGGTTCACCCCCACCTTCTCGGCCGCCCGTCGCCGCCCGCTGCTCGACACCGTTCCCGAGGCGGTCGCGGCCCAGCGGGCACCCGTACCGCAGGAGAGCGGGACCGGCCTGGCCGGGCTGCCCGCGGCCGCGCTGCGCCGCGAGCTGACCGGGCGAGTGCTGACGGCGACCGCGGCCGTGCTCGGGCACGCCGACCCGGCGCGGATCGGTGCCGACCGGGCCTTCACTGACCTCGGCTTCGACTCGCTGACCGCGGTCGAGCTGCGCGATCGGCTCACCGCCACGACCGGGCTCGCGCTCAGCGCCACGCTGGTCTTTGACCACCCCACGCCGGCGGCCCTGGCCGAGCACCTGGCGGCGCGGGTGGCGGGGTCGACGGCCAGCGTCGAGACGCCGGTTACCGGCGCGTCGGCCGAGCCGATCGCGATCGTCGCGATGGCGTGCCGGTTCCCGGGCGGCGCCGACACCCCGGAGGAGTTCTGGCGGCTGGTGTCCGAGGGCCGCGACGTGATGACCGGATTCCCGGCCGATCGCGGCTGGGACCTCGACCGGCTGCACGACCCCGACCCAGACGCCCGCGGCACCAGCTACGCCTGTGAGGGTGGCTTCCTGGCCGCGGCCGGCGACTTCGACGCGGAGTTCTTCGGGATCAGCCCGCGCGAGGCGGTCGCCATGGACCCCCAGCAGCGGCTGCTGCTGGAGACCACCTGGGAGGCGTTCGAGCGGGCCGGCATCGACCCGGCCGCCGCCCGCGGCAGCGCCACCGGTGTCTTCGTCGGGCTTTCCTACCAGGGGTACGGGATGGGAGCGACCGCCGGCAGCGCCGAGGGCTACCTGTTGACCGGCACCACCACGAGCGTCGCCTCCGGCCGGCTCGCCTACGTGCTCGGTCTGGAGGGCCCGGCGGTCACGGTCGACACGGCCTGCTCGTCGTCGCTGGTGGCGCTGCACCTCGCAGCCCAGTCGCTGCGGTCGGGGGAGTGCACGCTGGCGGTGGCCGGCGGCGCCACTGTGATGGCCACGCCGGGCACCTTCGTCGAGTTCTCCCGCCAGCGTGGCCTCGCGCCGGACGGCCGCTGCAAGGCGTTCTCGGACGACGCTGACGGCACCGGCTGGGCCGAGGGGGCTGGGGTACTGCTGGTCGAGCGGCTCTCCGACGCGCGTCGTCACGGCCACCCGGTGCTCGCGGTGCTGCGCGGCAGCGCGGTCAACTCCGACGGCGCCAGCAACGGCCTCACCGCGCCCAACGGCCCGGCCCAGCAGCGGGTGATCCGAGCCGCGCTGGCAGCGGCCGGGCTCACCGCCGACCAGGTCGGCGCGGTCGAGGCGCACGGCACCGGTACCGCCCTGGGCGACCCGATCGAGGCGCAGGCGCTGCTGGCCACCTACGGCGCCGCCGCGCGCGCCGAGCCGCTCTGGCTAGGCTCGGTCAAGTCGAACATCGGGCACACCCAGGCCGCGGCCGGCGCCGCCGGGCTGATCAAGATGGTGCTGGCGCTGCGCCACGGGGTGCTCCCGCGCTCGTTGCACATCGGCACTCCCACATCCGAAGTGGACTGGACCGCCGGCGAGGTGCGGCTGCTCACCGAGAACCGGCCGTGGGACGGCCCGCGGCGCGCGGGCGTCTCCGCCTTCGGCATCAGCGGCACCAACGCCCACGTGATCATCGAGGGCGTCCCCGCGCC
>DASRYP010000065.1:0-10995 GCA_035687165.1 Actinoplanes sp.
CCTGCTCAGCGCGCCGATCCTGCTCGCGGCCGAGACGATCGCGGTCGTGGCGGTCGAGCTCAAGCTCATCGGCGAGCTGCACGAGATCTATGGGCAGCCGGTGCGGGGGAGTCTGGGTCAGCGGGCCGGCGCCCTGCTCCAGTCTTGGTCCCAGCAGCGCGGGGTCAATCCGCTGCTGCCCGGCGTGGGAGTGGGCACCGTGCTCGGCACAGCCGCCCGCAAGGAGCTGCAGAGCACCCTGCTCAAGCGGTTCGGGCGCAATCTGACCACGCTGGGGCCGCTGTTGACCGGGGCCGCTGTGGCCGGCTATCTGAACCGCCGGGCCACCCGCAACCTGGGCGAGCACATCCGCAAGGACCTGCGCAAGGTCAAGCGGAGGGCGCTCGACGGCTAGGAGCGGGACGCCAGCAACGCGGTCGCCAGCCGCACCGGGTGGCGGGTGCTGACGATCCAGTACGGCGTCGGGTCGTCGGGGTCGTCGAGCAGCACCTGGACGGCCGGGCCGATCCATGGGCGCTGCACCACGAAGGCGAGCGGGTGTGCGCCGACGCCGAGCGCCTCACGCTTGCCCTCGGCGTCGAGCGCGACCACGTCCTTGATGAACGCGACCGGCAGCCGGGCGTCGTCGACCTGGAACTCCCCGTCGGCGACCGCGATCCTGAGGCGGCCGATCCGGAGCAGGCCGACCGCCGCCAGCGGGGTGAGCACCACGAAGGGCACCCAGCCGGGCAGGTCGGCGAAGCCGAGCAGGACCTCCACGGCCAGGATCGCCACGACGACCAGCGCGACCGGCCAGATCCACCAGGTCAGGCGCAGTCGTTCGAGGTAGCCGGGCGCCGAGGTGGTGCGCGCGGAGGACTCCGGTGTCACCCTGAAAGGGTACGGCGTGCCTCCGCGACCGGGCACGGCAGGATGGCAGGGTGAATGCCGCCCGCGGCCGAACCAGCTTTCCGCGGCCGAACCAGCCGGCCCGCCGCATCAGTGAGGAATTTTCGCCTTGACCGACGTAGTCATCCCGATCCGCCTGCTCGACCCGGATCTGCCGCTGCCGGCCTATGCGCACCCCGGTGACGCCGGGGCCGACCTGGTTGCCGCCGAGGACGCCGAGCTGGCGCCCGGGCACCGCGCCAAGGTACGTACGGGCATCGCGGTGGCCATCCCGCAGGGGTACGTCGGCCTGGTCCACCCGCGATCCGGGCTCGCCGCCCGCCTGGGCGTGACCGTGCTCAACGCGCCGGGTACGGTCGACGCCGGTTATCGCGGCGAGATTCTGGTGATCCTGGTGAACCACGACCCGGCGAACACCGTCAAGATCTCCCGCGGCGACCGTATCGCCCAGCTGGTCGTCCAGCGGGTCGAGCGAGCCGCGTTCCACCTGGTCGACGAGCTCGACGACACCGCTCGCGGTGCCGGTGGGCACGGCTCGACCGGTGGGCACAGCGCGCTGCCGACGCGGCAAACGCAGGTTTGAGGAAGGTGGCAGGAATGTTCTCCCGTAAGCGCGGCGGCCCCAAACACGTGCGTGCGACCGACGCACCGCCCTCGGAGGCGCTCAAGCAGAGCCTGGCCGCGGGTGACGAGCCGTCGCCGCCCGACCGTGGGCCGTGGGACGAGAAGCACGCCCCGGACGACGTGGAGCGGCTCGACCTGGGCAGCCTGCTGATCCCCGCGATCGACGGCGTCGAGGTGCGGGTGCAGGCCAACCCGGACGGCGCGGTCGAGCAGATTGTGCTGGTCGACGGCGACAGTGCTCTGCAGCTCGGCGTCTTCGCGGCGCCGCGCACCGAGGGCATCTGGAACGAGGTGCGCGACGAGATCGCCGAGGCCATGACGGCCGACGGCGTGGCCGCGCGGGAGATCGACGGACCGTACGGCGTCGAGCTGGCCGCCCGGGTGAACACCCCGGAGGGCCCGGCCGACGTGCGGTTCGTGGGCGTCGACGGACCGCGCTGGATGGTCCGCGCGCTCTACCAGGGCGCGGCCGCCGCCGACCCGTCCCGCGAGGGCCGGCTCGGCGAGGTGCTCTCCGGCCTGGTGGTCGTGCGTGACGACGAGGCCCGCCCGGTCCGCGAGGCACTGCCGCTGCGGCTGCCCCCGGAGATGGCCGAGCAGGCCCAGCGGGAACAGGACGCCCAGACCAACGGCAGCCGCTCGGCCTAGGCGTACCGTGGTAGAACGGCACGGTGAACAAGACCGTGCCGTTCATCCCGGGGCGGGGCGAGGAGAACGTCATGACGACCGACGCGCGTACCGGCCTGCGCCGGTTCTTCGACCGCTTGACCGCCACCGATTCCGAGCTCGACGCCCAGGACCTGCAGCGGGAGAGCGCCAAGTGCGGCGCGATGCCCGCTCAGCAGTGTTCCCGCGGCCAGGTTGTCTCGGTGTCCGGCCGGTTGCGCACTGTGGCATACACTCCCCGCACGAACCTGCCGACGCTCGAGGCCGACCTCTGGGACGGCAGCGACGTCGTGACCCTGGTGTTCCTGGGCCGGCGGTCGATCGCGGGGATCGAGCCGGGGCGGCAGCTCACCGCGCGCGGCCGCATCGCGATCCGGGACGACCGTAAGGTCATCTACAACCCGTACTACGAGCTGGAGGCGCCCCGGTGACACCCGGCAGCGAGCCGCGCCACGCCGCGCACGAAACCGTGGAGGAACGGCTCGCCGAGGAGGTCGTCGAGGAACTCGATCTGCACCCGGTCGAGGAGCCCGACGCGAGCAAGTCCGACCCGAGCAAGGTCGAGGAAGAACCCTTTCCGTCGATGAGCGAGCAGATCGCCGAGCAACTCGGCGGTGTTCGCGGGCTGATCGAGTCGAGCCTTCCGGTGCTCGCCTTCGTGGTGCTCAACGTGCTGCTCGGCGACGCCGTACTGGGCCTGGAGAAGCGCACGGCGCTGTACTGGGCGATCGGCGGTGCCGTCGTCGCGGCGCTGGCCATCGGCGGTTACCGGCTGAGCCGCAAGCAGCCCGTCCGGCACGCCGTGAACGGCCTTTTCGGCATCGCGGTCGGCGCCTTCCTGGCCTGGCGTACGGGCAAGGCCGAGGACTTCTACCTGCCCGGCATCCTGCTGACGTTCGCCCAGGCGGCGGCGTTGCTGGTCTCGGTGGCCTTCCGCAAGCCGATCATCGGCTACGTCTGGGGCATCATGGCCAACAAGGGGCAGCAGGACTGGTTCGGCAACGCGCGCCTGTTCCGCACGTTCCAGTGGCTCACCCTGGTCTGGGTGGTCTCGCTGAGCCTGCGCGCGGGCATCCAGTACTACCTCTGGTCGCTCGGCGAGGCGAACGCGCTCGGCGTCGTGCGCATCCTGATCAGCTGGCCGATCTATGCCGCCACGTTCGCCTTCACCGCGTGGGCCATCCACCGCGTGACGAGCGAGCAGAAGGCCCCGGAACCGGCGGCCTCGGAGCTGGGCTAGCTCGGCTCGCGGCTCTGGCTGCCGAGCACGACCGCGCGGATCTGGTCCTCCACCTCGGAGGTGCAGACGAAGATCAACTCGTCTCCCGACTCGAGCGTGTCGTCGCCGGTCGGGACCATGACCCGCTTGCCGCGCAGGATCGCCACCAGCGCCGAATCGCGGGGGAGCGGCACGTCGCGCACGGGCTGACCCTCGTACGGCGCGTCCTTGGGCAGGGTGATCTCGACCAGGTTGGCCTCGCCCTGGCGGAAGGTCATGAGGCGGACGAGGTCGCCGACGGTCACCGCCTCCTCGACCAGCGCGGCCATCAGGCGGGGCTTGCTCACCGCCACGTCGACGCCCCACTGCTCGGTGAAGAGCCACTCGTTCTCGGCCCGGTTGACCCTTGCCACCACGCGCGCCACGGCGAACTCGGTCTTGGCGAGCAGGGAGACCACCAGGTTGGCCTTGTCGTCGCCGGTGGCCGCCACGACGACGTCGCAGCCCGCCACGTCGGCCTCCTCGAGGCTGCTGAGCTCGCAGGCGTCGGCCAGTATCCACTCTGCCTCGGGAACGCGCTCAGGCCGCAACTGGCGGGGCTGGCGCTCGATCAGCATCACCCGGTGGCCGTTGCCGATCAGTTCCTGGGCGATCGACCGGCCGACGTTGCCGGCCCCGGCGATGGCGATCCGCATGGTCATTGCCCTTCCTTGTCGATGCCGGAGGCGAGGTCGAGCACGGCACCCACCGTATCGTCGGTGACCAGCATGAAGACCTGGTCGCCGTCCTGCAGGACGGTGGACGGGGTGCCCAGGGTGCCCATGCCGAAGCGCATCAGGTAGGCCACCCGGGCGCCGGTGCGCTCCTCCAGCGACTTCAGCGTGCGTCCCACCCAGTCGCGGTGCAACGGCGCCTCGACGATCGAGACCACGCTGGTCGGGTCGCGGAACACCTCGACGGTGCCCTCGGGGACCAGGTGGCGCACCATCCGGTCGGCGGCCCAGCGGATCGTGGCGACGGTGGGGATGCCGAGCCGCTCGTAGACCTGGGCACGCTTGGCGTCGTAGATGCGGGCCACGACCCGGGAGACGCCGAACGTCTCCCGCGCGAGCCGGGCCGAGATGATGTTGGAGTTGTCGCCGCTGGAAACGGCCGCGAACGCGTCGGCCCGTTCGATGCCGGCCGCCCGCAGCACGTCCCGGTCGAAGCCGATGCCGTTCACCGTCGTGCCGGCGAAGTCGGAGCCCAGCCTGCGGAAAGCGTCCGCGTTCTGGTCGATCACGGCGACCGAATGGCCCCGTTCCTCAAGATTGTGGGCGAGCGTCGAACCGAGCCGGCCGCACCCCATGATCACCACGTGCACGTGTCGCGTCCTCCCGGATCGGTACCTCTGAGTGAGAGATTGCCACGCGGTCGCCAGGGGCGGCGCCCGGGGCGGGTTCCACGGCCGTACGCTTTGCTCTCGTGGCCAGTACGACCTCCCTCGCGAAGCGGCTGCTGCTGGGTCGGCCGTTCCGGTCCGACCGCCTGCAGCACACGCTCCTCCCCAAACGCATCGCCCTGCCCGTCTTCGCCAGTGACGCCCTCTCGAGCGTGGCCTACGCGCCCGACGAGATCCTGCTGACGCTCTCGATCGCCGGCGCGGGCGCCTTCGTCCTCTCTCCGTGGATCACCCTGGCCGTCGCTGTCGTGATGGTCACCGTGGTTGCCAGCTACCGGCAGAACGTGCACGCCTACCCGTCCGGCGGCGGCGACTACGAGGTCGCGACGGTCAACCTGGGCCCGCGCGCCGGTCTGGGGGTGGGTAGTGCGCTGCTCGTCGACTACATCCTCACCGTGGCGGTGTCGAGCACCTCGGGCGTGAACAACCTGGGCTCGGTGGTCCCGTTCGTGGCCCAGCACAAGGTGGCCTTCGCGATCGGCGCCATCGTGCTGCTCACCGCGCTCAACCTGCGGGGCCTGCGCGAGTCGGGCACCGCGTTCGCCATCCCGACGTACGCCTTCATCGTCGTCGTCGTCGGCATGATCCTGATCGGTCTGTTCCGGGTGTACGTGCTCGGCGACGACCTGCGCGCGCCGAGTGCCGGCCTGGTCATCACGGCCGAGGAGGACCATCTCACCAGCTTCGGCTTCGCCTATCTGCTGTTACGCACCTTCTCGTCGGGCTGCGCGGCGCTCACCGGGGTCGAGGCGATCTCGAACGGCGTACCCGCGTTCAGGCCGCCGAAGAGCAAGAACGCCGCGACCACGCTCCTGCTGCTGGGCAGCATCTCGATCGTCATGCTGGTCGGCATCGTGCTGCTCGCGCGGGCGACCCACCTGCAGTACGTCGAGGACCAGACCCTGCAGGTCGTGTCGGGGCCGGCGAATTACGAGCAGAAGACGGTCATGGCCCAACTGGCCGAGACGATCTTCGGGTCGGGCTCGTTCCTGATGTACGTGGTCGGCGCGGTCACCGCTCTGATCCTCTTCCTGGCCGCGAACACCGCCTTCAACGGCTTCCCGGTGCTCGGCTCGATCCTCGCCCAGGACCGTTACCTGCCCCGCCAGTTGCACACCCGCGGCGACCGGCTGGCCTTCAGCAACGGCATCATCTTCCTCGCCGTCGCGGCGATCGTGCTGGTGATGGCGTTCCAGGCCGAGACGACCCGGCTGATCCAGCTCTACATCGTGGGCGTCTTCGTGTCGTTCACGCTGTCGCAGGCCGGCATGATCCGGCACTGGAACCGGCTGTTACGGATCCAGCGTGACCCGGAGCGACGGCGGCAGATGATCCGGTCGCGGGCGATCAACGCGTTCGGCATGGGTCTGACCGGCACCGTGCTGATCATCGTGCTGATCACGAAGTTCCTGCTCGGCGCGTGGATCGCGATCGCCGCCATGGTCGTCATCTACGCCCTGATGCTGGCCATCCGCAAGCACTACACCCGGGTCGCGCGGGAGCTGGAGCCGACCGACGAACGGCCCGTGCTGCCCTCCCGCAACCACGCGGTCGTGCTGGTCAGCAAGGTGCACATGCCGACCCTGCGGGCGGTCGCGTACGCCCAGGCCACTCGCCCCGACACACTCACCGCGGTCACCGTGAACGTGGACGACAAGGACACCCGGACGATCCAGGAGGAGTGGGAGCGCCGGGAGATCCCGGTGCCGCTCGCCGTGGTCGACTCGCCCTACCGGGAGATCACCGGCCCGATCATCGACTTCGTCAAGGGGGTACGCCGCAGTTCGCCGCGCGACGTGGTGACCGTCTTCGTGCCGGAGTACGTGGTCGGCCGCTGGTGGGAGAACCTGCTGCACAACCAGAGCGCCCTGCGGATCAAGGCACGCCTGCTGTTCGAGCCGGGTGTGATGGTCACCAGCGTGCCCTGGCAGCTGCACTCGAGCCAGGACCGCAACCTCGACCGGTTCGACCAGAGCCTGACCCGGGTCCCCGCACGCGGTCCGCGCGTGCGGGCCGTCGATCCGGAATCCCCCGCCGACCGCACCCCGGAGCCGCACCCGTGACCGAACTTGTCGAAGGAGACCGCGTCGACCTCGTCGTGGGGGCGCCCGCACACGGCGGGCACTGCGTCGCCCGGGTGGGCGGCGATCACGGCCAGGTCATTTTCGTGCGGCACGCGTTGCCGGGCGAGCGGGTCACCGCCGAGATCACCGAGCTGCACAAGGGCTTCCTGCGGGCCGACGCGGTGGTGATCCACGAGGCGTCACCGGACCGGGTCGAGCCGCCCTGCCCCTGGGCCGGTCCGAACCGCTGCGGCGGCTGCGACCTGCAGCACGCCTCGGGCGACGCGCAGCGGCAGTGGAAGGCGTCGATCGTGGCCGAGCAGCTCCGGCGGCTGGCCAAGGTCGACTGGGACGTCCGCGTCGAGGAACTGCCGGGCGGGTTGCTGGGCTGGCGCAGCCGGGTGCGTTACGCGGTGGACGCCGCGGGCCGCGCCGGGCTGCTCAAGCACCGCTCGCACGAGGTGGTGGCGATCGACCGCTGCCGGATCGCGCACCCCGCCGTCCAGGAGCTCGACCTGCTCCAGCTCGAATGGCCCGACGCCGACGCCCTGGAGGCGGTGGCGAGCACCGGCGGGGACGTGACGACGCTGGCCCGGCCCTCGGGCACCGGAGGCGTCCTGCCGCCGGACGACCCGGCCGAGGTGACCGAGGTGGCGGCCGGCCGGAGCTGGCAGGTGCCGCCGGAGGGCTTCTGGCAGGTGCACCCGGCGGCGGCCGACACCCTGGTGGCGGCCGTGCTCGAGATGCTGCGCCCGGTCGAGGGCGAGACCACCTGGGACCTCTACGGTGGCGCCGGGCTCTTCGCCGGTGCCGTGGCGGAGAAGACCGGCGGTCGTACGGCCGTGGTCGAGTCGTACCGGATCGGGGCGGAGGCGGCCCGGAAGAACCTGCCCTCGGTCGACGTGGTCGAGGCGCGGGTGGACGTGGCGCTGACCCGCCGCCGGATCACCGGGCCGGTCGACCTCGTCGTGCTCGACCCGCCGCGCGCCGGGGCCGGCGCCAAGGTGGTGCGCGCGGTGGCGGCGGCGGGTCCACGGGCGGTGGCCTATGTGGCCTGCGACCCGGCGTCGCTGGCCCGCGACGTGGCGACCTTCCAGGAGCTGGGCTGGCGGCTGACCGAGCTGCGGGCCTTCGACTGCTTCCCGATGACCCAGCACGTCGAGTGCGTGGCCCTGTTGGAGCCGTAGGTCAGGCCGTATGACCCAGCACGTCGAGTGCGTGGCCCTGCTGGCGCCGTAGGTCAGGCCGTCCTGGTGACGGCCCGCTCGGCGGCGGCGACCGCGTTGCGGAACAGCATCGCGACGGTCGTCGGGCCCACGCCGCCCACCCGCGGGGTGATCGCCCCGGCGACCTCGGCGCACTCCTCGGCCACGTCGGGCAGCAGGCGCTTGCCGGCGTAGCGCACGCCGGCGCCGATCACCGTCGCGCCGGGGCGAACGTGCTCGGGCTGGATGATGCCGGGCACGCCGGCCGCGGCCACCAGGATCTCGGCGCGGCGGGTGTAGCGCGCCCAGTCCGGCACGCCGGTGTGCACCACGGTGACGGCGGCGTTGGCGGTCGGCCGCTTCTGGGCGAGCAGCATCGCCAGCGGGCGGCCCAGGGTCGCGCCGCGGCCGAGGATGACCACCTCGCGGCCCGCGACCGGGATCTCGTAGTAGGCGAGCAGCGCCTCGATCCCGGCCGGCGTGCAGGGCAGCGGGCCGGGCAGGCCGATCGCCAGGCGGCCCATGTTGAGCGGGTGCATGCCGTCGACGTCCTTGTCGGGGTCGAGGGTCTGCAGCGCGGCGTCGTAGTCGAGGTGGGCCGGGATCGGGTACTGGATGAGCACGCCGTGCACGCTCGGGTCGGCGTTCAGCTCGGCGATCACCTCGAACAGCTGCTCCTGGGTGCTGTCACCCGGCAGGTGCCGGTGGGGTGAGTCGAAGCCGAGCTCGGTGGCCTGGCGCTGCTTGATGCGGATATAGCCGGCGCTGGCGTCGTCGTCCCCCACGAGGACGGTGGCGAGGCTCGGCGTGACGCCCTGGGCCTTGAGCTTGGCGACGCGCTCGGAGACGTCGGCCAGGACGGCCTCGGCGACCGGGGCGCCGGGCAGGAGGCGGGCTTGCGCGGGCATGGGGTGCTCCTTGTCGCACGGGGGCCCAGGCGGTCGACTTCCCCGTGACAGGCTCCCCGATGGTCAATCCATCCCCGGTGCCGCCAGTCGCGTCCTACCAGCATGCCGGACGGCCGCGGATCGACCGCAACGGGGTTGTTACTGTGCGGTAGGTCACGCGTGCTCGCAGGTCACACGGATGTGTCGGTTCTGTGTAGGACCGCCCGGAAGTGCTTCCGGCGGGATGCGCCGTGGCCGTGCGCCGATAGACTTCGCACCCATGAGCGAAACCCTCCCCACCCCGGACGGCATTTTGGCGAGCGTCACCGGGCCGGCTGACCTCAAGCGCCTCAGCAGCGAGCAGCTGACCCTCCTGGCGGCGGAGATTCGTGACTTCCTGGTCGCCAAGGTGTCACGCACCGGCGGCCACCTCGGCCCCAACCTCGGCATCGTCGAGACCACGCTGGCCGTGCACCGCGTCTTCGACTCGCCCCGCGACCGGGTGCTCTTCGACACCGGCCACCAGGCGTACGTTCACAAGATCGTCACCGGCCGGCAGGACGGCTTCGACCTGCTCCGTCAGCGCGGCGGCCTCTCCGGCTATCCGAGCCGGGCCGAGAGCGAGCACGACCTCATCGAGAACTCGCACGCCTCGACCGCCCTGTCCTACGCCGACGGCCTCTCCAAGGCGTTCGCGCTGCGCGGCGAGGACCGGCACACCGTGGCCGTGGTCGGCGACGGCGCGCTCACCGGCGGCATGTGCTGGGAGGCGCTCAACAACATCGCCGCGGCGAAGAACCGTCTGGTCATCGTCGTGAACGACAACGGCCGGTCCTACGCCCCGACCATCGGCGGCCTGGCCGACCACCTCTCCACGCTGCGCCTCAACCCGGGTTACGAGAAGGTGCTCGACCTGGTCAAGGACGCGCTGGGCTCGACCCCGGTGGTCGGCAAGCCGGTCTACGAGGTGCTGCACGCGGTCAAGCGCGGCATCAAGGACGCGGTCAGCCCGCAGCCCATGTTCGAGGACCTCGGCATCAAATACCTCGGCCCGGTCGACGGCCACGACGTGCAGGCGATGGAGTCGGCGCTGCGCCGGGCCAAGGGCTTCAACGCGCCGGTCATCGTGCACGCGGTGACCCGCAAGGGCTACGGTTACCGGCCCGCCGAGCAGGACGAGGCCGACTGCCTGCACGGCCCGGGCGCCTTCGACGCCGAGACCGGCAAGCTGCTCGCCGCCCCGAAGCTCAAGTGGACCGCCGTCTTCGCCGACGAGCTGGTCAAGATCGCCGACGAGCGTCCCGACGTCGTGGGCATCACCGCGGCGATGGCCGAGCCGACCGGCATCTCCGCCCTGGCCAAGAAGTACCCCGACCGGGCGTACGACGTGGGCATCGCCGAGCAGCACGCGGTGACCAGCGCGGCCGGGCTGGCGATGGGCGGCCTGCACCCGGTGGTCGCGGTCTACGCCACCTTCCTCAACCGCGCCTTCGACCAGGTGCTGCTCGACGTGGCGATGCACGAGCTGCCGGTCACCTTCGTGCTCGACCGGGCCGGGATCACCGGCCCCGACGGTCCGAGCCACTACGGCACCTGGGACATGAGCGTCTTCGGCGTCGTGCCCGGCCTGCGCATCGCGGCGCCGCGCGACGAGGCGACCCTGCGCGCGGAACTGCGCGAGGCGATCGCGGTCGACGACGGCCCGACGATCGTGCGCTTCCCGACCGGCGCGGTGCCGGCCGCCCTGCCCGCCGTGCGCCGGGTGGGCCAGGTCGACGTGCTGCGCGAGGACGACCGTCAGGACGTGCTGCTGGTCGCGGTCGGCTCGTTCGCCGGGCTCGGCCTCGAGGTGGCCGACCGCCTCGCCGAGCAGGGCTTCGGGGTCACCGTGGCCGACCCGCGCTGGGTGCGCCCGGTGCCGATCGAGCTGACCGGTCTGGCCGCCGGGCACCGCCTGGTGATCACCCTGGAAGACGGCATGCGGGCCGGTGGCGTCGGCGAC
>DASRYP010000066.1:0-7514 GCA_035687165.1 Actinoplanes sp.
ATCATCGACGACCCGAAGGCGTCGCCGAACGACCGGTTCGTCGCGCTCGACCTGCTGCGCAACGCGAACATCGCGGCCGGCGGGGTGCTGCCGATGTGCCAGGACACCGGCACGGCGATCGTGATGGGCAAGCGCGGCCGGCACGTGCTCACCGACGGCACCGACGAGGAAGCCATCGCGGAGGGCGTCCACCAGGCGTACACCCGGTTGAATCTGCGGTATTCGCAGCTCGCGCCGCTCACCATGTGGGACGAGCGGAACACCGGGTCGAATCTGCCGGCCCAGATCGAGCTCTACGCCGAGGATCCGGAGGGGCACCCGGACGCCTACAAGTTCCTGTTCATGGCCAAGGGCGGCGGCTCGGCCAACAAGTCGTACCTCTATCAGGAGACCAAGGCGCTGCTGAACCCGGCGCGGATGATGGAGTTCCTGGACGAGAAGCTGCGGCTGATCGGCACGTCGGCCTGCCCGCCGTACCACCTGGCCGTGGTCATCGGCGGCACCAGCGGCGAGTACGCGCTCAAGACCGCGAAACTGGCCAGCGCGAAGTACCTGGACAACCTGCCCCGGCACGGCACGATGTCCGCGCACGGCTTCCGCGACATCGAGCTGGAGGCAGCCGTCCTCGAGCTGACCCGCGACTTCGGCATCGGTGCCCAGTTCGGCGGCCGCTACTTCTGCCACGACGTACGGGTCGTCCGCCTGCCCCGGCACGGCGCGTCCTGCCCGGTCGCGATCGCGGTCTCCTGCTCGGCCGACCGCCAGGCCCTCGCCAAGATCACCCCATCCGGCGTCTGGCTGGAACGGCTCGAGACCGACCCGGCGCGCTTCCTGCCCGACGTCGACCTCGACAGCGAGCCGGTTGTCAAGGTCGACCTCAACCGTCCGATGGCCGAGATCCGCGAAGAGCTGTCGAAGTACCCGGTGAAGACCCGGCTGTCGCTGACCGGCCCGCTCGTGGTGGCCCGGGACATCGCCCACGCCAAGATTGCCGAACGGCTGGACGCGGGCGAGCCGATGCCGCAGTACTTGCGCGACCACGCCGTCTACTACGCCGGTCCGGCCAAGACCCCCGAGGGGTACGCCTCCGGGTCGTTCGGCCCGACCACGGCCGGCCGGATGGACTCGTACGTGGAACGCTTCCAGGCGGCCGGCGGCTCCCTGGTCATGCTGGCCAAGGGCAACCGGTCCGGCCAGGTCACCCAGGCCTGCAACAATTACGGGGGCTTCTACCTGGGCTCGATCGGCGGCCCGGCGGCCCGGCTCGCGCAGGACTGCATCCGCCACGTCGAGGTGCTCGAATATCCCGAGCTCGGCATGGAAGCGGTCTGGAAGATCGAGGTGGCGGACTTCCCCGCCTTCATCGTCGTCGACGACAAGGGCAACGACTTCTTCGCCGAGGTGACGAAGCCCGTCCTCTCGATCGGGCGGCGCTGACCACTCAGGCCACGCAGTAACCCGCGACCGGGCTCAGCCACTCCTTGAACTGCGGCTCGATCGTCGCGTTCAGGTCCTTGAGGGTCTTGACCTTGGTGATGTACGCGCGGTTGGCCGCACTCGCGTCGATCTTCGCCGCCGAGGTGAGGCCCGCGGCCTTGAACTCGGGGTTCGCCGCGGCTGCGGTCTCCTTGCGGATCTTGGCGGCCACCTGCCTGAGCTCGGTCACCGCCGTGGTCTCGGACTTCTTGGCCGCCGCGGTCTGCTTGGCCTCCCGATAGGTGATCACCTTGCCCATCGCGGCGCCGAAGTCGCGCAGATCCACGCTGTAGAGGCTCTGCAACTTGCCGCAGACGATCCGGGTGCTGGCGGTGTAGTCGGGCGGAGGCGGCGAGGTGGTCGGCTCGGTGGTCGCGGAGGCGGCGGTCGGCTCGGTGGTCCTCGCGTCGCTGTCGCAGGCGGCACCGGTCAGCAGGACGCCGCCGGCCAGCACGGCCAGGAGGGCGCGTCGCATGAGGGATCCGTTCGGTCGGGGACGGGGGGCACGCCCGCCCGACGTTACGTTCCGGCTCCGACATCGTCCAACCCGCGGTGATCGACAAGATACGAACAACCAGCCTTGGATCATCTGCGCACCGGCGCGGTCGGAGAGACGATGGTGAGGTGACTACAGACGAGAGTGGATACCGGGTCGAAAAGGACACGATGGGTGAGGTTCGGGTGCCGGCCGACGCCCTGTGGCGGGCGCAGACACAGCGGGCCGTCGAGAACTTCCCCATCTCGGGACGCGGGCTCGAACCCGCCCACATCAAGGCGCTGGCCCAGATCAAAGGCGCGGCCGCGATGGTGAACGCGGAACTCGGGGTGCTCGACGACGACCTGGCCCAGGCCATCGCCAAGGCCGCCGCGCAGGTGGCCGACGGCGGCTACGACGACCAGTTCCCGATCGACGTCTTCCAGACCGGCTCGGGCACCTCCTCCAACATGAATGCCAACGAGGTGATCGCCACCCTGGCCGCCCGGGAACTGGGCCGGCCGGTGCACCCCAACGACCACGTCAACGCGTCGCAGTCGAGCAACGACGTGTTCCCCTCGTCGATCCACCTGGCCGCGACCGCGGCGGTCACCGCTTCGCTCGTCCCGGCGCTGCAACACCTGGGGGCCGCGCTGCAGGACAAGGCCGAAGCCTGGTCGTCGGTGGTCAAGAGCGGGCGGACGCACCTGATGGACGCGACGCCGGTGACGCTCGGGCAAGAGTTCTCCGGGTACGCGAGGCAGGTCGCCAACGGCATCGAGCGGCTCACCGACACGCTGCCCCGGCTGGGCGAACTACCGCTGGGCGGCACCGCGGTCGGCACCGGCGTGAATACTCCGCCCGGATTCGCGCCGGCGGTCCTCGAGCGGCTCCGCCAGAACACCGGCCTGCCGGTGACCGAGGCGCGCGACCACTTCGAGGCCCAGGGCGCCCGGGACGCGCTGGTCGAGGCGTCCGGCCAGCTCAAAGTGATCGCCGTCGGCCTTTACAAGATCGTGAACGACATCCGCTGGATGGGCTCCGGCCCGCGCGCCGGCCTGCGCGAACTGCGCCTGCCCGACCTGCAGCCCGGCTCGTCGATCATGCCCGGCAAGGTGAATCCGGTGGTGCCCGAGGCGGTACGCCAGGTCTGCGCCCAGGTGATCGGCAACGACACGACGATCTCCTTCGCCGGCTCGCAGGGCGACTTCGAGCTCAACGTGATGCTTCCGGTGATGGCGCGCAACCTGCTCGAGTCGATCCGCCTGCTGGCGAACGCGGCGCGACTGCTCGCCGACCGCTGCATCGCGGGCCTCGAGCCGAACGTCGAGGTCGCCCTGGCGTACGCGGAGGGCTCCCCGTCGATCGTCACCCCGCTGAACCGGTACCTCGGCTACGACGAGGCCGCGGCGATCGCCAAGTCCGCCCTCGCCTCGAACCGCACGATCCGCGAGGTAGTGATCGAGCGCGGCCACCTGCAAAACGGCAACCTGACCGAGCAGCAGCTGGATGCCGCCCTCGACGTCCTAAGAATGACCCGCCCCTGACCGAGTCCGTACGGGCTGAGCCAGGGCTGTGGATGAGGTTGTGGATAACCGCCTTGGCGGTCCCTCGGGCGGGGCGGTTATCAGGTTCGGCGGGCCGGTACCCTTGTCAGGTGAGTTTGCGCTTGTACGACACTGCGACCCGATCGGTCCGGGACTTCGTCCCGATGACGCCCGGCCAGGTCGGTATCTACCTGTGTGGGCTCACTGTGCAGTCCACGCCGCATATCGGTCATCTCCGCTCCGCGGTGAACTACGACGTGCTGCGGCGGTGGCTGCTGCACACCAACTACGAGGTCACGTTCATTCGTAATGTCACCGACGTCGACGACAAGATCCTCGAGAAGTCGCAGTCGTCGGGCCGGCCGTTCTGGTCGATCGCCTTCGCGAACCGGTTGGTGCTGGACGCGAATTATCGCGATCTGAATGTGCTGCCGCCGACCTACGAGCCGCTCGCGACCGCGCACGTTCCCGAGATGCTCGAGATGATCGAGGAGCTGATCCGGCGGGGCAACGCCTACCCGGCGGCCGGTGGCAGCGGTGACGTCTACTTCGACGTGCAGTCCTACTCGACGTACGGTGCTCTCTCGGGTCAGAAGCCCGATGACATGCGGCCGCCCAGCGACGGCGGCGAGCCCGACAAACGCGACTATCGGGACTTCGCGCTCTGGAAGGGCGTGAAGTCCGACGAGCCGCTCGACGCGTCGTGGCCGTCGCCCTGGGGGCGCGGCCGGCCCGGGTGGCACATCGAGTGCTCCGCGATGGCCCGGCGCTACCTCGGCGACGAGTTCGACATCCACGGCGGCGGGATCGACCTGACCTTCCCGCACCACGAGAACGAGATCGCCCAGTCGCGCTCGGCGGGTCTGAAGTTCGCCCGGCACTGGGTGCACCACGCGCTGCTCAACCTCGGCGAGGCCAAGATGAGCAAGTCGCTGGGCAACGTGATCGACGCCGAGGCGGTACGCGCGCTGGGCGTGCGCCCGGCCGAGCTGCGCTACTACCTCGGGACGCCGCACTACCGCTCCCGCATCGACTACTCCGACGACGCCGTGCGCGAGGCGGCCGTGGCCTACCGCCGGATCGAGGGCTTCGTGCAGCGGGCCGTCGAGGTCGTCGGGCCGGGCCGCCCCAAGGACGTGCCGCCGGCGTTCGCCGCGGCGATGAACGACGATCTCAACACCTCGGCGGCGCTGGCCGTCGTGCACGACTGCATCCGTGAGGGCAACACCGCGCTCGCGGCGGGGGACGAGCCGAGCATCCGCGGGGCGCTCACCGCCGTCCGCGCGATGCTGGGCGTGCTCGGCCTCGACCCGCTCGACCCGATCTGGACCGGTGGGACGCCGCAGAGCGACCTCAAACCGGTGGTCGACTCGCTGGTCAAGCTGGCGCTCGAGCAGCGGTCGCAGGCTCGCATACGTAAGGACTGGGCGGCGGCCGACTCGGTTCGTGACCAGCTCAAGAACGCGGGAGTTCAGGTGGAGGACACTCCGGCCGGGCCGCGATGGACGGTAGGAGAGCACTGATGCCAGGAAATTCGCGAAACGCCAGCAAGCGCGTCGTCTCCAAGAAGGGAGCGGTGCACGGCGGCTCGGGCGGCAAGAACAGGTCCGGTCTCAAGGGCAAGGGCCGCACCCTGCCCGCCGACGAGCGTCCCTGGCACAAGGGCTACTCCGGCACCGAGAAGCTGCCCGACAAGACCGCTCGTAAGCAGGACAAGGAGCGTCGCGCGGCGGCCGCCGACGGGCGTGCGCCCAAGGTCGGCGTTCCCGGATCCAAGGACACGACCTGGGGTCGTGGCGGCGGTGGCGCGTACGGCAGTCGGCAGGCACCGGCGCAGCGCAGCAAGTTCCCCGGCCGTAGCGGTCCGCGGGTGGCGCCGGGACGCCGTTCCAACCCCACCAAGGAAGGCCCCGAGCTGCTGCTCGGCCGCAACCCGGTGGTCGAGGCGCTGCGTGCCTTGGTGCCGGCGACGGCGCTTTACGTGGCCCAGGGCATCGACATCGACGAGCGGGTGGCCGAGGCCGTCCGCACCGCGGGCGACCGTGGCCTGCCGATCCTCGAGGTCAGCCGCAACGAGCTCGACCGGATGACCGGTGGCGTCCTGCACCAGGGCATCGGCTTGCAGGTGCCGCCCTTCGCGTACGAGAACTTCGACGACCTGGTCGCCGCGGCGCTCGAGCAGACCGCCCCGCTGCTGGTCGCGCTCGACGGCGTGACCGACCCGCGCAACGTCGGTGCGGTCATCCGCTCGGTGGCGGCGTTCGGTGGCCACGGCGTCTTCATGACCGAGCGCCGCGCCGCCGGTATCACCGCGACCGCCTGGCGGACCAGCGCGGGTGCGGCGGCACGGGTTCCGGTGTCGCAGGTGGTCAACCTGACCCGCGCGATCAAGGCAGCGCAGCAGGCCGGGTTCACCGCGATCGGCCTCGACGCCGACGGCGAGACCGACCTCTACCAGCTCGAGGCCGCGATCGGCCCGCTGCTCGTCGTGGTCGGCTCCGAGGGGCGCGGGCTGTCCCGGCTCGTCGGCGAGACTTGCGACCTGCGGGTGAGCATCCCGATGGCCTCTGACGTGGAGTCGCTCAACGCGAGCGTCGCCGCCGCGGTGACCCTGGCCGAGGTGGCCCGCCGACGCACGCACGGTTAGTTATAAGCGTCCGTCAGTGCTGAACAGCCACCCGCCCGTGACCACGGGCGGGTGGCTGTTGTTGGTGGTCTCGAGCGTCAGCGGTCGTTCCTGGCCCGTTGCGTGACGACGATGCAGCCGAGGACGACGGCTGCGGTCAACGGTACGGTGGCGCTCAGGTGCTCGCCCAACAGGAGCACTGCCCACCCCAGCGTCAGTAAGGGCTGGGCGAGTTGGAGCTGGCTCGCCCGCGCCACCCCGATGAGTCCCATGCCGCGGTACCAGACCACGAACCCGCCGAACTGTGAGATGGCTGCGATGTACGCCATACCCGTGATGGCCTCGGCAGTCAGATGCACCGGCTCGTACGGGAGTGCGACCGCGCACACTGCCAGGCTGACGGGTGCGGCGAGTACGACGCCCCACGCGATGACCTGCCAGCCCGGCATGCGCGCCGAGAGCCGGCCGCCTTCGGCGTACCCGGCGGCGCAGACGAGCAACGCGCTGAACAGGTAGATATCGGCGATGGTCGGTCGGCCGTGGTTCTGCGAGATAGTGAATGCGATGACGGTGGCCGCGCCGACGGAAGCAGCCACCCAGAACGCTGTGGATGCACGACGCCCCGTCCTCAGCGCGGAGATCGTCGCGGTAGCCATCGGCAGCACCCCAATGACCACGGCCGAGTGCGCCGTGGACGACGTCTGCAGGGCTAACGTCGTGAGAAGCGGGAAGCCGAGGACGCAGCCGCCTGCCACGATAGCGAGGGCGTGCCAGTCGCTGCGGGCAGGCAGCGGCGCGCGTGTCGCGATCAGAGCGACGCTGGCGATGACGGCGGCGAGCACGCCGCGGACCCCGGTGGCACTCCACGGCCCGAACCCGTCGAGCGCCCAGTGCGTCGCCGGGAAGCTGAACGAGAAACTCAGCACGCCGAGCGCGGCGAGCGCGGTGCCACTCGACAGTGGTGATATCCGAACCGGAGCGATAGCGCTATCCTGCACACCCATGAAGTACGATAGCAGTTCGCGGGCTTTGGCTGAGTCCCTCGAGCAGGAGATAGCGCTACTGCCTGATGGGGCCCGTGTCGCGACCCATCGGGAGTTGGTACAGCGATTCGCCGCGAGCGGCACCACCGTTTCTGCGGCCCTGGCCATCCTCGCCCAGCGCGGGCTCGTCGCGTCCCGCCCGGGCGCCGGGACCTACCGCACAGCGGCCCATCCAGTGGTCCACGCCGGGGACACGTCATGGCAGGAGTCAGCCCTCGACACCGCGAGTGCGGAGTCGTCGTCGTTCGGCACTCTGCGCGACTTTAAGGCACCCGCCCTGATGGGGACCCTGTCGATGTCAGGACCGGACGTCGTCGACCTCAACGGCGGTTATCTCCATCCCGCAC
>DASRYP010000067.1:0-12431 GCA_035687165.1 Actinoplanes sp.
CGAGTACGGGCGGTGGGTCCGGCGCGATGATCTGGTGCGCTATCTGGAGGCGTACGCGGAACGCTTCGGCCTGGACGTCCGCACCGGGACGGCCGTGCGGACCGTGCAGCCCGGCGCCGACGGCTGGGCGCTGCGACTCGCGGACGGCACCGAGCACTCGACACGGATCCTGATCGTCGCGACCGGCTACCTGCACACGCCCGTCGTGCCGCAGTGGCCCGGCCTTCCGACGTGGACGGGCACGCTGACGCACTCGGCGTCGTACCGTGACGCGGAACCGTTCCAGGGCCAGAACGTCCTCGTGGTCGGGCCGGGCAACAGTGGCGCCGAGATCGCCACCGACCTGGCCGAGGGAGGCGCCGCCTCGGTGCGCCTCGCGATCCGCACGCCGCCGCACATCGTGCGGCGTGCGACGGCAGGGTGGCCGGCGCAGATGAACGGCGTCCTGCTGGGCCGTCTTCCGGAGCGGGCCTTCAACGCGATGGCCGCCACGATGGCCCGTCTGGAGATACCGGACCTGCGGCCGTACGGCATCGCTCGCCCGGCGGACGGGCTGAAGACGCGCCTTCGGACCCAGCGCTACGTACCGCTGCAGGACGTCGGCATCGTGCGGGACGTCGTGGCCGGGCGGGTGCGGCCCGTCGCCGCCGTGCAAGGCTTCACCGAGACGTCGGTGCTGCTGGCCGACGGCACGAGCGTGCGGCCGGACGCGGTCGTCGCGGCGACGGGGTACGGGACCGGGCTGCGCGAGCTGTTCGACGACCCGGAGCTGTTCGACGAGACCGGCGTGCCCCTGGTGCACGGGGGCGCGTCGGCCCGGCCCGGCCTCTACTTCATGGGGTACGACGTCGCGCTGGGCGGAATGCTGCGCCAGGCGGCGATCGAGTCGCGCCGCGTGGCCCGGGCGGTCTCGATCGATCGCCGGGCGGTTTGACGGCGCCTCAGGGGTAGGTGGCGCCGATCTTCTTGATCTGGGTGCTGTCGCAGTCGGGCAAGTTCTTGTCGGGGGCGCCGGAGCCACCGTCCTCGAAATACGCCTCCGGGACGATCCCCCACTTCCGGGGCTCGGACGTGGCGATCACCAGCGGTGCGACGGTCATCGCCACCAGGTATCCGATGCGGAAAGGAGCGGGGCTGTCGGCGTAGTGCGCGGAGATCAGTGGCCCGGTCGCGGTCCGGAGCAGTTCGCTTCCGCCGGTCTTGACGGCCGGGCTCGACCCGATGCTGAGCAAGTGGTATCCGCCGAACACGGCCGCGAGAGTCACGACGGCGGGCGTGCGGCCGTCGTCGGCCCAACTGCGGCCCTCGTGCCGGAGGCAGAGCGCCTGGACACCGACGATGAGGAGCACGCTGACCGACCACGGCTGACCGTCCTGCGACGCCCAGGCCGGGGCGAACATGCCGACGAGCACCGCGGCGACCGCCACCGAGCCGACGGACAGGGCGAGGAACCCCGCGACCTTCCACCGCCGCGGACGTGACCGCCTCGTCCCATGAAGAACTTCTTGAGAGCCATCGGTACACGCAAAGCACTTGTGTATCGATGGGACAAGCGCAGCCGCCTACTCGCAGGGAAAGTTCGAGGTCGTCCAGGTGATGCCGTAGTTGTTGGCGTCGTTGAAGTGGGCGTAGTACGCGTCGTACAGTGGATGGGTCGTGCCCGACTCCGGCCCATACGGGCTCTGGGAGGTACGTCGAAAGGCGTGACGATGACGTGGAACGACGATGAACTGAGCCGCATCGGCGGGGCGGACGAGCTGCAGGTCAGCTCTCGGCGCACCGACGGCACCCTGCGGCCGTACGTGACGATCTGGGTCGTCCGCGACGGCGACGACCTTTTCATCCGCAGTGCGTACGGCGCGACCAACGGCTGGTTCCGTCGTGCCAAGGCCAGTGGCACCGGCCGGATCAAAGCCGGCGGCGTGGAACGCGACGTCACGTTCGCCGAGGCGGACCTCGCCGAGAGCGCGGCGATCGACCGCGCCTATCACCGTAAGTACGACCTGTACGGCCCGAAGATCGTCGGCACGGTGGTCGGCGCCGACGTGGCCCCGCTGACGATCCGGCTGATCCCCGAATAAGCAGGGCCCGCGCCGCCGCGGCGGCGCGGCGCCAGATCCAGCCGTCGATCACCAGCGCTTGTCCCCAGGCCGGGGCAGATCTACGTTCAGCGGATGACCTTGGAATGGGAACAGGTAATCGTTCACTCGTTGGATCCGGCGGCCCTGGGACAGTGGTGGGCCACGGCTCTCGGCTGGGTGGTCGTCCATTCCTCGGACGACGAGTTCGAGATCCGCCCGGCGCCGGATCGCCTGCCGGGGCTGGAATTCGTCCGGATCGCCGAGAAGAAGACGGCCAAGAGCCGCCTGCACCTCGATTTCCGGCCGGACGACCAGGACGCCGAGGTGGCCCGCCTGGTGGCGCACGGCGCCCGGCGCGTGGACATCGGCCAGGGTGATGAGTCGTGGGTCGTGCTGGCCGACCCCGAGGGCAACGAGTTCTGCATCCTCGGCCGGCACCACCAGTAGGAACCTCCGCCGCGACGACCGCCGCCGGCTCAATCAGATGCGGCTACCTGGGGTGCGCACCGGCCCTGACCACAAAAGTTTCCAGCAGTCCGCCCTGACAGCCGGCACAGCGTAGTGGGTCACGTGGTCAGTCTCGGGGCAACTGGATCCTCATGGTGCCCTGCCACTGGATGGTGCCCTGCCATTGGTACGGCCTCGGAGCGAACCCATCGAATCAGCCGACGGCTCAGCTGGGGCGACCCGACGTGCCGTTTGGTGGGCTGTTCGTGACAGGGCGGGGCCCGTTATCGGGGCAGGGTAATCCAGTATCGGCGGACCGGACCGTGGTCGGTTTCGCGGATTTCTTCGAGTACACCGCCGTTGCGTTCGATCGTGCGGGCCGAGGCGAGGTTGTCCGCCAGGCAAGGGATGAGGACGCGGTCGGTGTCGAGGACTGCGCGGGCTTCGAGAAGCATCTCGCCGAGCGCCCAGGTGGCCAGGCCGCGGCCGCGGGCGGAGGGGCGCAGGCCGTAGCCGATGTGCCCGAACCGGTCGTCGTGGAGGTGGCGCAGGGCGATGCCGCCCAGAACCTGCCCGTCTTCGACGATCCAGCGTGGGGAGCCGTGCTTCTCGGCAGGGCAGGGAGTGCCCGCGGGGTGGGTCAGGCGGGTGCGTTCGCGGATCCAGGCGGCGAAGCCCTCGGGAGTGTCCACGTCGTCCTCGGCGGCCAGGCCGAAGCCGTCTTCGTGCAGGCCGGGGCCCCACTCGTCGCGACAGTCCAGGAACGCCGCGTACAGGTTGATCGTCGGGAGGATCAGCGTCGGGGGAATCAGCTTAGCCATAACGCGACCGTAGTAGCCGCCCGGCGAGGCCGGATCCAGCGAAGGGGCCACAGCACCGGAAAACCCCTGAGGTGTTCGGGGGTGCACAGCGGACCGGATTGACATCCTCTCCGCCCTAAGGACGGAGATTCCCTCCACGCTGCGCGTGGAACACGCAACGTGCGGGTGGGTTACCGCTTCACCGCGCGGTGCCGGGACGAGTCCCGGTCTTACCTGCGCTCCACGGTCGTTGAAGTCCGCCTGTCCGGCGGCCGTAGCCGCGCGGCGAACTTGCGGGCCTTTCGGCATGCGGTGGGTGTGGTCATCTGGCGGGCACCGGCCGTTCGGCGGAATGGCGCGACAAGGTTAGATACCGAGGTGCTGCCATACTCCGTCAAAATGACATCCTGACCCTCGCTGGTCGCGCCTCTTATGACCGTGGCGTCGACTACATCGACAACGTTGCGGACCTGGTCGTGAACGGCAACCTGGTAACCACTACCCTGGCTTCCCCTCTGCGTGAACCACGCGGTCACGGGAGGCCGACGCGACGCGTTGGCGAAGTCCCACCTCAAGGGCCGCCGAGAGTCGTCCCGCGCTGTGGCCGGCCTCCTGTACCGGTCGTCGCGCCGGAACCGCCGAGTTGTCCACCCGATCATTCCGCAGATGGAGCGCATCGGGCCGTTCAGCGTAAGCATCAGGTGCTCCCGTGAGCTGACCCACGCCGGGTCGACGTGGATCTCGACACCGGTGTCACCATGATCGAGCAGCAGCGCATCGCCAACGGCCGTCTCGTCACTAGCGGTCCGCCCAAGACCGCCACGAGCCGTCGCCTGATCACCCCGGCCGGCATACGCCGCTCGAGCACCAGCGGCGCATTCATCCGATGTGCGGACACCCGATCTTGCCGAATTGCGCGCAGCCGAGGCCCACTGGCATCGAAGCGGCCTGGCGGCGGCTCGATCGGTCGGCCCGGAGCCGGGAATGTACTGTTCAACGGCGGTAGCACATGTGCTACGCTCGGTCCATGCATGAAGTCGGGCTGCGGGAAATGCGGCAGAACGCCAGCGACCTGGTGCGCCGGGCGCAAGCGGGTGAACGAGTGACGATCACCGTCGCCGGCCGGCCGGCCGCCGTGCTCGGCCCGGTCAGTCCTCGCACCTGGCGCGAGTGGGACGACCTCGCCGGAGTCTTCGATCAACCCACCGACCCTCGATGGGCCGACGACCGGGACCTTCTCGACAACGCCCTCGCCGATCCGTGGGCCGAACGGTGAGCCGAGGCATCCTCGACACCAGCATCCTCATCGCTACCGACGTAACCCCGATCCCCGGCGAACTGGCCATCAGCGTCGCGAGTCTCGCCGAACTCCAGTTCGGAGTCCTGGTCGCGAAAACCGCCGAGACGAGAGCGCTGCGCCTGGCACGACTCAGCGCCATTCAACGCCGATTCGACCCGCTCCCCATCGACGAAGCCATCGCCGACAGCTACGCACGACTGGCCGCACGCGTCGTCGAGACCGGCCGCCAGCCACGAGCAAGAGTCATGGATCTGCTCATCGCCGCAACCGCGCACGCTTACGACGCCGCTATCTACACACGCAACGCCGACGATCTCGCAGGCCTCGAAGACCTCATCACGATCCACACGATTTGACCCCCCGCTTTCCAGCGAGGACCGGAACCTCCGCAGGTCCGACGACTGAGCGACCGGATTTGCCGCGGTCCGTTCGTTCAGGGCGAGTTCGGCGTCGTTGAGACCGGATGCAGTCAACAGCTGCCAGTGTCGAGGCGGAGCACCGATGATCAGTACATGGGCGTGCCTCGGCGTGAGGTGCTGATTCCTGACAACGACGTGGCCAGCGACGGGCTTACCGCCGCACCACGGATCAAGACGCCAGCTGTCTGGCCGCCTCCGCGATGTGGAACGCTTGCTCAATGATCACTGTGCCCGACAGGCTCCGCCGCTCTGGGACGGGCGCCGCGGGAGGCGACCAGTGGCTCAAGGCTCTCCCCGGTTGGCGCCGAACTCATGGGGCTGATGGCAACCGCAACGGTCCCGATCGGCGGACCGTTTCCCACACTGGTTCGGGTCTCGGCCGCGCTCGCCGACGTTGCGAGCGAGCGGATCGACCGACTCGTCAGCTCCGCACCGATCCCGCTGGGCCAGGGATTCCTCGTTCACGGGGTGGAACTCCTGCGCACTCTGCCGCTCAACGCCCCACACCAGGGGCTCGCGCATGGCGACCTCAACCCAGGCAACATCTTGCGGGACGACTCCGACGGCACGACGGGTTGGATCGCTATCGATCCCAAGGCGGTCATCGGCGACCTCGCCTGGGATCCATGGCCCCTGATCACACAGGTCGGTGACTGGGCGACGACCACAGCACCCGCGGGCAGACTCGCTGAGCGCGCCCGTCTGGTGTCCGACCTGACGGGCTTGGACGGTGCACGGATCGCGGCGTGGTCGACGGCCCGGGGAATCGAGTCCGCGCTCTGGGCCGCGGACCGGCGCTGGTGGACGGGCTTTCGGGGTGCCGACGGTAAACTCGCACGGGCCCGCGCGTGGGCGGCGGCCGCGACAACCCTCGGCGGCGACTGACCCAGCGACTGCCCGCCCCGGGTGAGACACGGCATCCCCGAGAGGGAACGATCTGGTCAACCAACGGGCGAGACAAGCTCGCCCGGACATGTCTCATGCCGAATTATCGTCCGTAGACCAGATCCGCCATGACCGCTGTCTCCTTCATCCGTTCGATACCGGCGCCCAGGTTCTATCTGTCATCAAACCCTGTCGTCAACTCTGATCGGCCTCGATTGGATTCGAGGTCGGTTTTTCCGTGGTTTCCGTCGGTCCGATGGACCGCCGTTGGGCCTGTCGTTAAAGGAACATTTGACGACAGCAGCGGATCGCGCCGTGGGAAGACCCGAGAGGCAACGTGCTCTGGCCGGATGCCCGCCTCTTACCCGTGTTGCTCCCGGCTGGCGGAGACCATGAGGATCTCGGTTACCACGCGCCCAGCGGCGTCGGGCCGACCGTGCTTGGTTGCGGCCTGGGACATCGCGGTACGCCGATGAGGGTCGGCCAGCAGGTTGGTGATGGCGCCGCGGAGGTGCTCGGGGTGGCCTGGTCGCCGTCGAGCATGACGGCGTCGCCTTCTTTGGCGAGGTGGCGGGCGGTGATGCGTTGTGCGGATCTCGGGCCCGTACAGGATCGGGCCGGCGTTCCGGCCGGCACCGCCGGGTAGCGTGCGGGTAGCGTGATGGTCATCGCAGGCCTCCGACCGGATCGCTGAGGGGCACGGGGGACGGGATCGGCCGGGCGGCGGCCAGGGGCACCGGGCCGGCGACGATCGTGTCGACGTACTTGATCAGGTGGGTTCCGGGGGTGAACCGGAGCCGGTCGTGGTTGACGGGCCGGCCGAACAGTCCGTTGAGGAACTGGCCGATCAGGTCGGCACCGCTGGCGATGCTGACCGGGAACGCTCCTGCGATCCGAGCGTTGACCTCGGTGATCAGGATTCGGTTCGGGTCGCCGGTGAGGAAGCCCTGCACGCAGCACAGGCCGGTCATGGCAAGAGCGGCGAGGGTGGCGGTGACCATCTCGGCCACCTGGTCGTCGGGGAACGTCACGGCGGCCATCGCCAGCCCGTTCTTGACCACCAGACGGCGGCGCGGGATCACCGAGACGTTGCCGTCGCGGTCGACGAGGCAGTCGGCGGTGAACTCCGTGCCGTCGATGCGTTCCTGCACGATCGGGTCATCGACCAGTTCGCACAGCACCCGCGCCTGCGCCAGGTACGCGGGGTCGGAATATCGTGCTGTCGGGCCCGGCGGCGGAACGCGGCCTTGTCGTGGCAGGCGGCCATCGCCTCCGGTGAGGGCAGCCAAGTCCTTACACCGAGGGCGGCCAACTGGCCGTGCAACTCGATGAGCCGCAGGACCTCGCTCTCGTCGGCGGGGATCAGCGTCGCGGTACCACCGTACGGTCTGGGCCAGGCCGGCCTCCAGGTCCCAGCTCGGCTGGTAGCCGAGGTCGGTGCGGGCCTTGCTGCAATCAATGGAGTACCGGATGTCGTTGGCCGGCCGGTCCGCTACGTATTCGACGCGGTCCCAGTCGGCGCCGACCGCGGCGAGCAGCAGAGCTGTCAGAACTCGAGCTCGTGCAGGGAACGCACCCGCGTCACGTCCCGGCCGGCGTAGGCGTCGTCGCGATCCAGGAGAACGGCGTCCAGCCCGGCAGCCCGGGCGCCGAGGACGTCCTTCTCGATCGAGTCGCCGACCATCAAGGCGGCACCGGCGTCGACGCCGAGCAAGGTGAGGGTGTACTGGAAGGCGCGCGGGTCAGGTTTGCCCGCGGGCAGGGCCGAGGACGCCACGAGCAGATCGAGCTCGGCGCTCAGGGCAAGTCGGTCAAGCTTGAGGCGTTGCTGGTTCTCCTCGCCGTTGGTCAGCACGGCGACGGTCAGACCGGCGGCGCGGGCTCGGCGCAGGGCCGGGACGGCGTCGTCGAAGACGCACCAGCCGGCCTGGTAGAGCTCGAGATAGCCGTCGAAGAGCTCGTCCGCCTCCTCGTCGGTGCAGGTGAGGTCGAGCAGCTCACGGACCCTGGCCCGGCGCTGAGCGGAGAACGTGAGCTCGCGGCGCTGGTAGCGCCCGTAGTGGCGGTGGGAGATGTCCTTCCAACGGTGGGTGACCCCGGCGTCGGCGATTCCGTGGGTCGCGGCCCAGGCGATGACCGCACGGCGGGCTGCGGTGCGCTGGTCCATCAGGGTGTCGTCGAGGTCGAAGAGGACGGCGGAGGGCATGTCAGGATCGTTCCAGGGGACCCGATGGCGGCGCACCCGCGGCTGGCCGGTCTCGTTGAGCCTCGTCGACTCGACGAACTGACCGCCGCGGCGCGGACCACGGCGAGGGCAGTGATCATCGCCACGCACGATCGGCAGATGCTCTCCGACCTGGGGCGGTGGCCGACGCTTCGAATCGAGTGAAGTGATTTTTCCGCCACTACGCAACCGGAACCCCCCGTAGAGATCGTCATGTCGTTCGTGAGGGATGCCAGGACGATTCGCAGACTCGTGGTCCTACTGACGGCGGGCCTCGCGGCCGGGTGCAGCACCGCCGCTCCCGAGCCGCCGCCGCGACCGCCGACAGTGGTCACACCGGCGGCCACGGTCAAAGCGCCGGTGAAGAAGCCGGCCGCGGTCCGGATCACCTTCCCGGAGCACGGCGGCGGCCGGTGGCTGATCGCCCCGGCGGGCACGGCGACGGCGGGCCACCGCGGGCGGCTGCTGCGCTACCGCGTCGCGGTCGAGCGCGACATCAAGGGTGTGACCCCGGAGGGCTTCGCCACGGCCGCCGCGGCCACCCTGGCCGACGAGCGCGGCTGGACCGCCGGCGGCAAGTGGCGCTTCCGGCGGGTGGGGCCGGGGCAGCCGTACGACTTCACGCTCTACCTCGTCACCCCGGACACCCGCGACAAGCTCTGCGACGACATCCCGGAGGGCTACACGTCCTGCCGTAACGGCGCCAGCGTCGTGCTCAACGTCGCCCGCTGGGCCAAGGGCGTCCCGTTCTATCGGGGCCACCTCGCCACGTACCGGCAGTACATGGTCAACCACGAAGTGGGCCACCGTCTCGGACACGGCCACCAGCGCTGCCCCGGCAAGGGCGAGCCGGCGCCGGTGATGCAGCAGCAGACCCTCGGCCTGCACGGCTGCACCACCAACCCGTGGCCCTACCGGGACGGCAAGCTCTATACCGGGCCGTCCGGGCAGTACGACGACAGCCCGCCCACTCAGATCCCGAGCAAATTGAAGAAGTAGAGCCAGATCTCGCTGCGGGTCGGGAAGGACGGGATCGCGTGCCGCAGCCGGGTGAGCGGCACCTCACCGACGATCGCGATCGTCGCGGCCTGCAGGAACTCGGCGACCGCGGTCCCGGTGATGGTGACGCCGACCAGCACACCCCGCTGCTCGTCGACCAGGAAGCGCGCCGTGCCGACGCCACCGCCGGAGTACGAGCCGCCCGCGTTCGCCTCGGTGCCGATGTCGACCACCCGCACCACCAGACCGGCCGCCGCGGCGCTGAACGTGGTATGCCCGACCGCCGCGACCTGCGGCGACGTGAAGATGACGCGTGGGGCGCCGGGACCGTCAGCGAGGTGCTCGAGGACCATCGGCTTGCCGAGGATCTCGCCGGCCGCGATGGCGGCCTGATACTTGGCCATGTGCGTGAAGAGGGCGCGGCCGTTGAGGTCGCCGATCACGTACAGCCAGTCCTGCCCGGGAACGCGCATGTGCGCGTCGACCTCGACGTAGCCGTCCGGCTTCAGACCGACGACCTCCACACCCAGGTCGACCGCCTGAGGCCGGCGGCCGGTCGCGATCAGGATCTCGTCGGCGGTCACGGTGCTGCCGTCGGTCAGGGTCACCGTCACCCCGGCCGCGTCCCGGCTTACGGCGGCCGGCCGCTGCCCGGACCGGATGTCGACACCCTGCTCGGCGAGACGCGCGGCGACCTGTTCCCCGGCGAAGTCCTCGTCGCGGGTCAGCAGGCCACGGCCGACCACCAGCGTGACGCGGGACCCGAGAGAGACGTACGCCTGAGCCATCTCGGTCCCGACCACACCGCCGCCGACCACGATGAGCGACGCGGGAATCTCCTTGGCCGTGGTGGCCTCGCGGTTCGTCCAAGGCCTCGCCTCGGCCAGGCCGTCGATGTCGGGCAGGGCGGCCCGGGTGCCACCGGCCAGGATGACGGCCTGGCGGGCCTCGAGGATCTCGTCACCGACCGCGACCTGCCGCTCCCCCACGAGCCGGCCCCAGCCGCGCAGCAGGGTGATGCCGCGATCGGTCAGCCAGGGCACCTGGTAGCTGTCGTCCAGGTTGCCGATCAGCTCGTCACGCCGGCGCAGGACGGCGGCGACGTCGAGCTGGCCGGTCACCGCCTCGGCCGTACCAGGCACGTGCCTGGCCTCGTCGAGTAACTCCCCGGGCCGGAGCAGCGCCTTCGACGGGATGCACGCATAGAACGAGCACTCCCCGCCGACCTTGTCGCCCTCGACGATCGCCACACTCAGACCGGCCTCGGCCAGCCGCCCCGCGGCGACCTCGCCACCGGGTCCGGCCCCGATCACCACCACGTCGTAACTCTGCATGCCTCAATGATCGGCCCCGGGGCCGTTCACCGGTACCCGCCATATCTTCGGTCACCCCCACCACGATGCGGCGCGGCGGTGGCCCGAGGTCTTGAGCCGCGGCGGTTCCGGGTGGCGGCGCGGCTGCCGACGGTCACGGCCGCGGGCCGCAGTCGACGTTGGCGCGGCCGATGAAAGTGACGCTCATGAGCGTGGCACCCGGAGGAACAGCTGGCGGGCGGCGTCACGGCAGCGCGGGGATCTGCGTGGCGCGAGCAGCGTCGCGTGTCGGCGCCGGAAGGTGACCGGGCAGCGGGTAGCGGCGGCGGGCGGGCGGCCGTCACGGGCCGGCCACCCGTGGGCGTTCCGGAGTTGCATGAGGTGAACCTGCCTTCGGGCGAGAATCCGGGGGTTGCCGCTACGACTACGACGGGAAGGAGGGTCAGTTCATCGGTGATCGGCCCGGCCGCGATGCCGGATCTCACGGGGTGAACCGCGGGGGCCGGAAATCGTCGGATCGGTCGACGTCGCTACCGTCGATCCACGGAGGTACATCATGACCGTCATTTCCATCCGGAAGGTCGGCGATCCGGTGCTGCGCCGCGTCGCCGAACCGGTGACCGTTTTCGACGCCGAACTGCACAAGCTGGTCGACGACCTGGGCGAGACCCTGGTCCAGTCGCGGGGCGCCGGGCTGGCCGCCCCGCAGATCGGCGTCGGGCTGCGGGTCTTCGCCATCAACCCCGACCTGCCGGGCAACGACAAGAGGCTCGACCACCTGATCAACCCGGGTCTGGAGTTTCCCGACGACGAGGAGCAGAACGGGCCCGAGGGCTGCCTGTCGATCCCGGGGATCTATCTGGACACCAAGCGGCGGATGAACGTCGTCGCCCGGGGACTGACCAAGCACGGCGACCCGGTGCAGGTGGTCGGCGCGGGACTGCTGGCCCGCTGCATCCAGCACGAGACCGACCACCTCGACGGGGTGCTCTTCATCGACCTGCAGGACCCCGAGGGCCAGGAGCGCATCCTGTCCACGCTGCGCGAGGCGGCCTGGGCCGACACCCGGATCCAGGTCAGCCCGCACTGATCCCCAGCCGCGCACATCCTGGCCGGCCCGGTTCGCGCTCGTCCCCCCGCGCGAACCGGACGGTTGGGCGGCCGCAAGCACACGGTGGGGGACTTGACGTGGCACCCACCGCGACCGCCTCGGCACGGCTCACCGAGGTGCACCACGAGCACAGCCCGGCCCTGGCTCAGTTACCCGGCTCAGCGCAGGCCGGCGGCCATCTCCATCAGGTGGCCGAGAATGACGTCGCCGCCTCTGCGGAGGCCGTCGTGCTCATACTCGTTCGTGGTCCAGGTGCGCACGTTGCCGACCGCGGCGGCCGTCTCGAGGGAGAGGCCGGCGTCCACATACATGTCGTCGGCGTAGACGGCGGCCAGCACCGGAACCTCGTTGGCCGCCAGGCGCCGCAGGTCGTAGAGCGCAGGCCAGTCGTCGGCCGACGCGAGCAGGTCGGCGGCCCCGGCGAACGGGCGCAGCGCGGCGATCTCCGCGAACATTGACGGGAACATCATCTCGCCGGTGAACAGGAGCGGATCGGCGCCGGCGGCGAACTCGGGCCGCTCGGCCATCGCCCGCGCCGCCGCCCAGTCGGTCGGGCCCGGGCCCTGGGCGTAGCAGTATTCCTGAAGCGCGTAGAGCGGATGGTCGACGAAACCGGTCACCTCCATCGCCTGGTAAAGGAACGTCGCCGACAACTGGTCGCCGTTCCAGGCGCTCTCGAGCAGCCAGTGCAGCTGCGCGTAGCCGTAGCTCATGCCGAACGAACTGCCGAGGATGCGGAACCGGTCGACGGTGAGCCGATCGCCGTCGGGCAGGCGCACATCCTCGGCGGCTAGGTGGTCGGCGATGCGGCGCACGGCGGCGGCATCCTCGGGGAAGTCGCGGTAGAACTCG
>DASRYP010000068.1:0-14653 GCA_035687165.1 Actinoplanes sp.
CAGGCCCGGGTCGGTGTTGGCCACTCCCATGCTGTTCGGCCCCACGACCCGCAACCCCGCGGCGTGTGCGCCCTCGATCAGCGCACGTTGCGCGGCGGCTCCCGCGGCCCCGGCCTCGGCGAACCCCGCGGAGATGACCACCAGCCCGCTCGCGCCACTGGCGGCGGCGTCGGCCAGCGCGGCGGCGACCCCCTCGGGTGGGACGGCGACGAGAGCGAGATCGATCGGCACGCCGGCCTCGGTGGCGGAACGGTAGGCGCGCAGGCCGGCCACCCGCTCGGCGCCGCGGTGCACGGGGACGACGGTCCCGGTGAAGCCGCCGTCGCGCAGGTGGCCGAGCAGGGCCGCGCCGATGCCCTGGCCGCTCGCGCTGGCGCCGTAGACCGCGACGGCGCGCGGTGACAGGAGGCGGGCGATCGACCGGGACTCGGTGAGGTGCTCGCGGGATTCCTGCACCTCACGGGATTTCTCGGTGGTCGCGATCGGGAAGCTGAGATGGACGACGCCGTCGGCATATTTGCGCTGGACCTGATAACCGAAGTCGCTGAAGACACGGAGCATCCCGGCGTTCTCGGGGAGAACCTCGGCGACGAAGCGGGTGAGACCGTTGGCCCGGGCGGCCTCGGCGAGATGTTCGAGCAGGACCGAGCCGATCCCCCGGCCCTGATGCGCGTCCTCGACGACGAACGCGACCTCGGCCTCGAGCGAATCAGGGCCGAGACGCTCGTAGCGGCCGACCGCCATGATCCGCGGGCCGCTGACGGTGACGAAGGCCTCGCGGTCGTGGTGATCGACGTTGACGAAGCGTTCGAGGTCGCGCTCGGGGATGCGCGGATAAGGGGAGAAATAGCGCAGGTAGCGAGTGCGGTCGCTCATCCGGGAGTGGAACTCCACGATCGCGGGCGCGTCGGAGGGCTGGATCTGTCGCAGGCGGACGGCGGTCCCGTCGGAGAGCAGGACGTCGGCGCTGATGTCCATGCCGCTCTTCTCCTCTCGGCGGTCGGTCCCGGGGGTCGTGAAATGTCAGTCGCGGGGGTCGTGCGGATCCAGGCCGTGCAGCGGGAAGACCGCGACCCGGCTGGCCAGGATGGCCCGGTCGACCGCGTCGGGGGTGGTGCCGGGCTGCCAGCGCTCGAAAGGTGGTGTGGTGCCGTCGGTCATCGTCTCGGGAACGACGGCGCCGGGGCAACGCTCGGCGGCGAACTCGCGCCACACCGCCGGGATGCGGGTGAGCGGGTCGAGCGGCTCGCCGGTGACGGTGGCGAGCAGGTGGGTCCAGGTGCGGGGCACGACCTCGACCAGCGCGTAGCCCCCGCCCCCCATCGTGACCCAGCGGCCCTCGCACAACTCGTCGGCCAGGTCGCGCATGGCCAGGTGGGCCGCGCGCTGACCGTCGACGGAGAGGCGCAGATCGGCCAGCGGGTCGAGGCGGTGCGCATCGGCGCCGCACTGACTGAAGATGATCTCGGGTGCGAACGCGCGGAGCACCGACGGGACGATCGCGTTGAAGGCACGCAGCCAGCCGGCATCCCCCGTACCCGGGGGAAGGGGGACGTTGACCGCCGTGCCCTCGGCGCCCGGGCCGCCGGTCTCGTCGGCGAAGCCCGTGCCGGGAAAGAGGCTCAACGGCGTCTCGTGCAGGCTGATCGTCAGGACCCGGGGATCGTGGTAGAAGGCGGCCTGCACCCCGTCGCCGTGGTGCACGTCGACGTCCACATAGGCCACCCGCTGGGCGCCCTGGTCCAGCAGGCGCGCGATGGCCACCGCGGGATCGTTGTAGACGCAGAAGCCGGAGGCCCGAGCGGTCATGGCGTGGTGCAGGCCGCCGGCGATGTTGACAGCGCGTGTCGTCGTCCCGTGCCAGACAGCCTCGGCCGCGGCGATGGTCGCGCCGCAGATGCGAGCGGACGCCTCGTGCATTCGGTCGAAAACCGGATTGTCGGGAGTGTTGAGACCCCAGCCGCGGAAGAACGGGTCGAGCGGGGCGTGGCGGACGGCGTCGAGATAGTCGGCCCGGTGGACCCGGGTGAGGTCGGCGTCGGTGGCGGGCTTGGGCGTGACCATGCGCACCCCCGGACGATCGAGAACGCCCAAGGCGCGCGCGAGCGCCATAGTGAGCTCGACCCGCACCGGGTTGAGCGGGTGGTCGCCCATGTCGTAGTCGAGCAGCGCTCGGTCCCACACCACCGTGGTCGTCGGATCCGCCATGCAGGTCATGCTGCCACGCGCCTGGCGGCGAACCGGCTTCCCCTGCCGTGCTCCGCAGGGAATCCGTTTCCTCTCCGGCCTGAAGGCGGGGAGCATCCACGGAGGTTTCCGATGACGCCGCGAAGGGGCCTGGGCTCACCCACGGCTCCTCCTCCCATGCGCCCGGCGGGGCGCGGTGGATCTGCCCGACCGTCTCACCCGGCCCTGGTCATCGGCTTGGGAATGCCCGGGAGCGCCCTCCGGGTCGAGGTGGCCGCTTGGTGGTCGTCGTGAGACACTTGGGTCCTCCGGTACGGCTCGCACAGACGGGGTGGCAAAGATAACTTTGAATGATCTCGTCGACACCACCGAGATGTACCTGCGCACCATCCTCGAGCTCGAGGAGGAAGGTGTGCCGCCGCTCCGAGCACGTATCGCCGAGCGGCTCCACCAGAGCGGCCCCACGGTCAGCCAGACGGTCGCGCGCATGGAGCGCGACGGTCTGCTGACGGTCGAGAACGACCGACACCTGGTACTGACCGAGGACGGCCGGGCGGTCGCGGTCTCAGTCATGCGCAAGCACCGCCTGGCCGAGTTGCTGTTGGTCAACGTCATCGGCATGCCCTACGAGGAGGCCCACGAAGAGGCCTGCCGCTGGGAGCACGTGATGAGCGACTCGGTCGAGAAGAAGGTCTACGAGCTGCTCAACAAGCCGACCCGCTCGCCTTACGGGAACCCGATCCCGGGTCTGGAGGCGCTCGGCCTTCCCGACGAATTGCACAGCGGCCTCGAGCCGGTCAGCACCGGTGAGCGCAACCTGGCGTTCCCCGGCCTCTCCGGCAGCGTCGTGGTCCAGCGCATTTGCGAGAGCGTGCAGACCAACGCGGACGTGCTCCGTCAGCTGCACGAGGCGGGCATCGACCCGGGGACGACGGTGACCGTGGCGCAGGAGCGCGACGGGGTGACCATCGACCGCCTGGGTGACAAGATCCGGCTGCCTCGTGAGGTGGCGTCACGGGTGTTCGTCGCCGCTCACTGAGGGCGTTCTCAGCCGCCTGTCGTGTCCATCGCCTTGGCGAGAGTGATGAGCTTCGGGTTCATCGCGGACACGACGGCGGTTGTCGCCTTTTTGTCGAAGGTGTAACGCACCGTCTGCAGCTGCTTCGCCTCGCTGAGCCAGCCGATCTCGATGACCGGGCCGCGCCCGGCGGCCGGCGGGGTATAGAGGCGGTAGGCGGCCCGGCCGAGCCCCTTGAGCGTCGTCGCCTTAGCCGGCTTGAGGTCGTCGAGGAACTGGTCCGGGGTGGCCTGGGTACTCTCCACGACCGCAAGCGTGAGATCGGGGTAATCGCCGGCCGAGGTCTGCACGACACAGGTCGAGGTGTCGTCGACCTGGTCGGAGGCGGCCACGTTGAAAGTGACGCCGATATTTTCCTTGATGAACGGATAATCCCAGAGGATGCAGGCACCTCCCGCGGAAGCAGCGGACTGCTCGACGGCGGTGACGGGAGGCACGTCCGGGGAAGCGCTCTCCTCCTCATGCTTGTCGCAACCGGTCAGCGCGAGAAGCAGGACAGCGCCGAATACGACGGAACGCGAACGCACGAGTGATCCTCCCGAGAGATCCGGGGCACACCGTACTTGCCCGGCAAGACGAGCGAAAGCCCGTGTCAGGCACCATTGGTGTACGGACAGTGACGACAACCGCGACCACAGCAGGTACCGCGCCGGGCCAGGAAGCCGGCCGTCAGCACGAAAAGTCCGGTGTCGGGATCGGGGTAGCCGGGTTGATCGGCTTGAAGGGCCGCGGTGTGGGCGACGAGGATCTCGGTGCGGCGAGGATGGTCGAGCGGGAGGCGGGACGGATGTGGCTCGGTCAACTCCCTCGGCGCGCGCTCGTCCACGAGGCGAACTCTACGTACCTGGCCATCGGTGGGCGCTCGTCGGCCGACGTTCGGATCCGCCCGGCCCTTCAGATCCGCCCGGCCCCTGAGATCCACTCGGCTTTTTCGGATTCGTCCGGCTCTTCGGAACTTCTAGGAGATGAACATGATCAATGACCGGCTGATCGATGCGGGCGACGTGCCGCTCGCGGTGCGCGACTTCGGCGGGGACCAGCCGCCGCTGCTGCTGCTGCACGGCGTCGGGGGCAACCTGGCGACGATGACGACGCTGGCCCGAGCTCTGCGGCCGAACCACCGAGTGATCACCGTGGACCTGCGGGGGTACGGGCGATCGGGTGAGGGCACCTGGACGTGGGACTCGGCCCTGGGCGATCTGGCAGCGGTCTGCGTGCAGCTGGAGATCGCGCGCCCGGCGGTGGTCGGCCACTCGCTGGGGGGCATGCTGGCGGCGCTCTGGGGACAGCGGCATCCCGAAGCACCGGGCGTCGTGACCCTGGACGGAAACCCGCCGCCTACTCGCGTCGAGCAGTTGCCGGGGCTGGACCCGGAGAAGGCGACCGCCGAACTGGCGCGGCTGCACGCGGTTTTCGACCAGATCGATGCCCAGGCGGGCAGGGTGATCGAGGCCGACCAGTTGGCCGACCTGGTCGAGCGCCAGCAGGCGGCGGCCCGCGACATGGGCGCGAACGAAAAGGTGTGGATCGAGGGCTTCCGCCGGAACCTCGCACACGAGAACGGCGAAACGTCGACGCGGCCGTCCGCGGCCACGACCGCCCAGTTGCGTACGCTGATCAATGGTCTTGATCTTGGCCCGGTTTACGCGGGAACGTCCTGCCCCGAACTGGTCGTGCTCGCCACCCGGGACCTGCCCGAGCAGGAGCCGTTCGCGGAGCTCTATGAGGCCTATCGCCGCTTCCAACTGGAGCAGGTACGGGCGGCGGGCCATCCGAGCTACATCCAGCTGGCGGACACCTCCCAGGCGATGGTGATCGAACAGCCCACGGTGCTGGCCGGCTTGATCACCGAGTTCCTGCGAGCGCGTTGACCCTCGCCCGATCCGTCACGTCTCGTCGCGCGACCCCTCGTCGCGCGACCCTGACCGCTCGCGTCGCATCGCTCGCCCGCACCCGTCACCGCTCGCCACTCAATCGCTGGTCGGAGGAGTGGGCTTGGTGGCGCTGGAGGCGAACAGGCCGATGGCCAGAGCACCGAAGACGCAGAGGATCGCGCGGAGCACGCCCACATGTTCGGCCAGCACGCCGATGAGGGGCGGGCCGGCGAGGAACGCGCCGTAGCCGATCGAGCCGGCGACGGAGACGCGGATCGCGGCGCGGGTGGGGTCGTCGGCGGCTGCGCTCATGCCGATCGGGAAGCCGAGGGACGCCCCCGCACCCCAGAGCAGCGCTCCGACGATGGCGACCGGCACGCCTACGCCGATGACGACGAGCAGCAGGCCGAAGGCGGCCGACACTGCGGTGACGCGCAGGGTTTTCACTCGGCCCCAGCGTTCGATGGCGTAGCCGCCGAAGAGCCGGCCCAGCGTCATGGCGGTGACGAAACCGCCGAAGGCGATCGCGCCGATGGTGTCGCTGGCTCGGTAGCCGTCGACGAGGCTGATCGCCAGCCAGTCGTTCGCGGTGCCTTCGGTGAAGCCGAAACCGAGCATGACCAGGCCGATGAGAACGGTGCGCGGCTCGCGCCAGGCACGGCGGACGCTCATCGCGGGCTTCTGACCGGCGGGAAGCGGGTGGTAGGGCAGGAACCTGCGGACGGTCGGGGCCGTGACGGCCGCCGTGAGCGCGGCCGTGATGTAGAGCTGTGCCCAGATGGGAAGTCCCACGGCCGCGGCGACGGCGCTGAAGGCGGCGCCGAGCACCGTGCCGAGGCTGAAGCCCGCGTGGAAGCGGGGCATTACGGTGCGCCCGAGGCGGCGCTCGACGTCGGCGCCTTCGACGTTCATGGCGACGTCCCAGGTGCTGTTGCCCATGCCGACCAGCACGAGACCGAGACCGGCCAGCGGAACGGAGCCGAGGAGCGTGCCGGTAGCGAGGCCGGTGAGGCCGACGACCATCGATGTGCTGCCGAGGAGGATGGCCCGGGCCGGGCCGACGCGTTGCACGAGCGGGCCGGCCAGCGGGATCGCGGCGATCGCGGCGGCGGAGACACAGAGCAGAAGCAGTCCGAACCCGGCGGCCGAAAGATCCAGACCGGCGCGGACGGCGGGCGCCCGGGCCAGCCACCCGGCATAGGCGAGCCCGTTGGTCGCGAACGTGAAGCCGACGGCGACCTTGGCTCGGTCGAGGTGCTGACGATCGAGCTCCGTAGCGGTCACCCATCCGAACTTACACGTTAAACCTGACGCTTCCGACGAGCCGGGAAACAGGAGCGGAGCTCGATCTCGTAATCAAGGTGCTGTTCGGACAGGGCCCATCAGTGTGGATGGTGGAGGACCGAACCGCTAACGGATCGTGTCGCTGATCCGGCTGACCGACTCGCCCCACGAGGGTTACGTTCTGGGCTTACCCGGTGCACCGACGCGCCTAGGCGCCAGGAGCGTCGATCACCGGACTCCGGAGATGCAAGGGAGCATCGCCATGACCGACCGCTTCGATCCCAACATCCCACCCGCCGGCCCGACCGACCCCGCCATCGAAGGCGAGTTCCTGGGCATCGTCGGTATCACCGACCGGCCGACACTCGGAAAGTCCAACCTGGTCGTCAACCGGGCCAAGCCGTTCGACATCGACGTCACCTGGCACGTGTTCGGCAATCTGGTGCCGCTCTGGCTGACGGCGCTGTCGGTACGCACGCGGGACTGGGTCGTCACCGCGTTCGCGGAGTCGCAGGGCCCCGGCGACGAGGTGTCCCTCGGCGAGGTACGGGTCCCGGTTGGTGGCCCGTTCTTCACCCAGGACGAGACATACTCGGCCAAGATCTCCATCCCGGCCTTCACCCTGCCCGAGGGCGACCCCGGCAACACCGCGCAAGCCGGCGTATACAAGATCGTCGTCACGACGTTCCTCGATTCCGACCTCGGGCCGGTCGGCTACGACATGATGGGCTACGCCGAAGGCCCCATCATCAAGGTGGAAGATCCCGAGTAACAGCCTGGCCGGTCGGCCGACCCGGACAACGGCGTCCGGTCGAGCCGGCCGGCCCCGCGGCTACGTCACATCGACGGCACCCATGCTGATGCCGCCCATGGATCCGACATGCCGAGCGCCGAAATCGCCTCGGTCGATCACGGTGAGCCGGGGACGTGACTTACCAACGACGACCCGGCGGCCACACGCCTCGGCGGAGCAGACGAAGAGCACCTCAGCAGCGTTTTCGGCTTCACAGATCATCTCGTGAAATGCCATGTCAACCTCATTTCTGGCCGGAAACCACAAATGCCCGAATCCACCGGCCTGAACCCACCCGTTTGCCCACCGCCACTGAATTGGCACATCCTCGTGGAGCGAACCATGGACGAAACCACCCGAATGACACCGGCGGCGCGCGCCGCTCTGGTGGCGTACTCCCAAGGCAGTTGCGACTTCCCGGGCTGCCGCACCCCCGTCATGGTCTTCCTCGGCTACGGACCCGAGGTCAACCTCGAGCCGGTCCGCATTCGCGGCACCGACCCGGACGGCCCGCGTCACACGCCCGGACTGACGCCCGAGGAACGCGACAGTTTCGACAATCTGCTGCTGGTCTGCGTTCCGCATCGCAAGACGATCGACCGGGACGAGGCGGCACACCCCGTTGACCTGCTCCGGACCTGGAAGCCGAAGGCGGCCGGGCCACTTTCGGAACTCCGGGGTCTGACCGAGAAACGCCTGGACACGTTGCTGACCACGGCCTTCACCGCGGCCCGCGAAGAGATCGACGAGGCGTTGAGCACCTTCGAGAAGTCCGACCCCGCCGCAGCCCAGCTTCTGCGGGAGCTGACGGACACGCTGCACCACCAACGGAGCCGGTACGGGGCCGATCCGCACCTCGCCGAGAACTTGACCACACTCAACCGGCAGATGGACACCCTGATCCACCAGCTCGCGGAGAAGCCTCCGCGCTCGCCGCGCATCAACATCGGCTGGCGATCCACCGCTTCGGCCCAACTGGCCCCTTGAAAGAGCGGGAACAGAGTGGAGGGGTTTCGGCCACGAAGCCGAACCCCTCCACACTCGTCCCATGTCCGGTAACGTTCGACGGCCTGCGGGCTCCCTGAGTCATCGGATCCTCGAAACTCCGCACCAACATCGGGCGGGTGGACTACCCCGGGAACGGTTATCAGGCCGCGGAGCGGAACGGGGACGGAGATCTCGCTGCCGCCGTATCGCATCTCGACGGTGGTGACGGCTCGGCTTGCCATGACGCTCAGTTCTGCCAACCGGTAGCAGTACCGGTGTCGAACCGGGCGGCGACAGGTGGCAGTACGAAAGTTTGACGATCGCGCGGGTGTCGAACTGCAGCGGGTCAGGTCGCTCCCGCCGCCGTCAGAAGGCGAAGTGGAGTATGTCGGAATGCTCGATCGTCACGCCGGCCAGAGGTGAGCAGCTACGGGTCATTCGCCGTCGTGGTCAGCACCAGGCGCCACTGTCGTGGGAGGCGGTCACCTCGACCCCGAAGGTGGCGTAGGGGGTCGCTGGTGCCGGTGCGCCCGGCACGAGCAGGTCATCCGGGAACCAGACCGCAAGGTATGCGGTCGTGCCCTCCACCTGCTTCGAGTAACAACTGGCGGAGCCGCTGACCACCAATCCCGCCGTCGGCGGTGGTGGGTTTTCGCCGTCGAGGTGCCAGCCGTCTGCCACTGCCGTATGCCGGTAGAAGGCGAGGATTCCGGACCGCGCGAAGGAAACGCGGTAGGTGCGGCCGGCGTACGCGAAACCGTCGTCCGGGTCACAGCCGGCATAAGCCTCGGCCGACTCGGCGTCGGCGGGGTGCTCCGCCAGGATCGCAAGGTCGGCGAGGGTGCTGCTGAATGCGCTGTCGCGGTCGCTGCAGCCATACGAAATGCCCTGCCAGGTGCATCCCTGCAAAGCGGAAACGGCTGACACCGTGGCGAGCAGGCTGGCGACGGCACGACGGCGGCGGTGACCCATGATCGAATCCTATGGACTAGCCGCGGGGTCAACGGTCGTCCGTGGCGGCTGGCTGAGCCACCGGCCGGGCGGTAGATCTGTCCCGTCGGTGCTCGGCGGGGTCGATGCGGTGTCGAACCACGCGCAGGTACCGAATCCGGGCTGCAAGTCGACGGACGTGGGCAACGGTCGTGTCCATCACCGGTCGTCGCTGGTGCTTGCGACGCAGCCAATGCGACGCGGTCGTGCGATAGCGACCGTCGGTAAGGATGGAGGGCTGTCCACGTGCTCAACCAATAGCAACGGCTCGCCGAGCATCTGCCCGAGCAGGTCGTGATCGATGGGACGCGGAGGGATGAAACTCACCGACGCGTTCACCGTTCCCTAGTACGCCCAAAATGCAGATGCCTCCCACCCCGCAATCGGGTGGGAGGCATCTTTTGTAGGGCTTCACCAGGAGCGATGTCAACCAGTGATTCCTCTTAGGAAGTACTCACAGGAGACATGCCCTAACTTCCCAAGTCTCACCTGTACCTGACCGATCTGGGGGTGTCCCCCCTACATTCGGGGTCCCCTCCGGCGAGGCGGGTGTCCCTCGCAGGGGAGGGGCCGCTTCCTCGATCCGGGTTCGGCTTGGTTAGGATACTGTCCCCTTGAACCTTTCGGAAGGCCGACACGCGCACTGCCTAAACGACTTGGTAGGCACAAGCCATAGGTATCACGACCGCTGGTCGGCTACGGCAGGACGAGTCCCGACCGCAGGAGGATCTCGATGATCGAGGCGGCCCCTTATGTGGGCTCGCCAGCAGGTCGGTGCGCAAGAGTGGCAGAACGCTTTGGCTGAGCGCCCGAGCCGCCGCGCCTCACGGTCGGCATAGCGGCCCTGCGAGGCGTTACCCTGCGGCTCACGTCGATCATTGCTGTGCCGCCCGCACAGGATCAGGAGTCCCCGTTGTCGCTGACCATCCGCAACTCCGCCCGCGCGATCATCCTCGACGAGGAGGATCGCGTCCTGCTATGCCGATTCGTTTCTCCCCATCCGGCGGGCCCGAACGGAGCGCAGATCGTCTGGGCCGCTCCAGGCGGCGGCATAGAACCAGGCGAGGACGGCCTGTCCGCACTGCGCCGCGAGTTACGGGAGGAAACCGGCCTGGTCACCACCGTCGATCCGCCGCACGTCTGGCATCAGGTAGTCGCTGCCGCAGATCTTCCCCCCGGCCTCGGCGGCTTGGTCAACGACTACTTCCTCGTCCGCACCGACCACTTCGAGCCCCAGGGCGAGTTCACCGACGACCAACTCGCCGCTGACGAGAACCTCGCCGGCTTTCGATGGTGGCGATTCTCTGAGATCACCGACTACGCCGGACCTGACTTGTTCTCGCCCCGTGACCTGGCCACACCGCTGAACGACCTGCTCACGTCCGGAACACCCTCCACGCCGGTCACACTCGGTCTATGAAGATCTTCGGACTCGCCGCGGCTAGGTGGCTGGTGTTTTTTGTGGGGTCTCGCGGTGGGGGTTGCGGCTGTGTCAGGCTGACGGTCGTTGATCTTCGGGTGTGGGAGGGATCGGGCGGTGGCGCTGGGTTTGACGCCGAATCAGCCGGGGTTGTTGTCGTCCACGGCGGGGTTTTGTGAGGGCCGGCTGGCGCCGAACTCGATTTATGCGGTGTTGCACCGGAAGTGCCGCCGGCTGTTCCCGGATGCGATGTTCGCCGACCTGTTCGCGGTGAAGGGCCGGTGGTCGGTGCCGCCGATGATCGTGGCGGTCGTGATGGTGTTGCAGCGGCTCGAGGGCTTGTCGGATCGCGAGGCGGTGGACCGGTTCACGTTCGACACGCGGTGGAAGTACGCCGCGGGTGGTCTGGATTTCGATCATCCCGGGTTCGTGCACACCGTGGTGGTGGACTTCCGGGCCCGGCTGGCCAAGTCGCAGCGGCCGGACCGGATCTTCGACACGGTGATCGAGGTGGCCCGTTCGGCCGGGTTGATCGGCCGTAAGCGGGTGCTGGATTCCACCCCGATCTACGACGCGGTCGCTACCCAGGACACTCTGACGCTGGTCCGCTCGGCGATCCGGCAGTTGCTGCGCGCCGCCGGCCCGGTGTTGCGGGCCGAGTTACGGGCGGCGCTGACCAGCGGGGACGCCTACACCGACACGGCGAAACCGATCATCGATTGGTCTGATCGCGGTGAGCGGGAAGCGTTGATCGATTCCCGGGCCCGTGACAGGCAGGCGCTGCTGGCCGTCCTGCACGGCCGGGACCTGCCCGACGAGGTGGCCCAGGCCGGGGCGTTGCTGGCCACGGTGCTCGGTCAGGACCTGGACCTCGACACTGGTGGGGTGTTCAGGATCGCCCGGCGGGTGGCCCGCGACCGGGTGATCTCCACCGTGGATCCCGAGGCCCGGCACGGGCACAAGACCTCGGCGAAGGGTTTCGACGGGTACAAGGGTCACGTCGCCGCCGACCCGGACAGTGAGATCATCACCGCGACCGAGGTGTCCGCGGGTAACCAGGGCGATGCGCAGAGCGCCGCCGACCTGATCACCGACCTGCTGCCCGAACCCGGCCAGGCCGAACCCGGCCAGGCCGAGGCTGGCCAGGAACGGCCTGCCGTCTACGGTGACGCCGCTTACGGCACCGGGGAGTTCCTCGAACAGCTGGACGACGCCGGCATCGAGGCCAAGGCCAAGACACAGCCGCCGACCAACACGGGCGACCGGTTCACCAAGGACGCCTTCGACATCGACCTCGACAACGACACGGTGACCTGCCCGAACCAGCAGGTCGCCCCGATCCGCCGCAACTCCGACGGCGACGGCACCGCCAACTTCGGCAAGGCCTGCGCCGACTGCCCCCTGGCAGCGCAGTGCACCACCGGCAAGACCGGTCAGCCTCCTCGCCGCCGCCGTCAACCTCGCCCGGCTCAGCGTGCTCGCCATCCGCTCGACCGGCCCCGGCACCTGGGTTGCCGCAGCCCGATGACCCGCCAGCAGGGACGACGACCGCACCCACCACGACATCCTGACCCCACCGAACCCCTATACGGACCTCCCCTCCCGACCAAGACCGGATCTCGCCCGCGACGGCCGCCGAGCGACAGCCCCGCACAGACAAACTGAGCGGCCCGCACCACCCCAGTCCCAGCCCCCAACACCTCACTTAACACCAGCCACCTACTAGGTCAGCGCAGGTCGATGTTCTCGAGGATGTGATTCGGGAAGCCGACCCGGGCGGCGCGGAGCATCGCCTGACCCACCCGGTCGGTCGTGGTGACGTATTTCGGGGCCACCCGCCCCAGCAGGGGGATCAGGGGCCCGATGACCGTGTAGATGACGTTGTACCAACCGGTCTTCGAACGGACGCCGTGGGTCGGCTGGATCAGGCCGGGCCGAAAGGCGTAACCGTTGGGCAACAGATCGATGATGTCGCGCTCGGTGCGGCCCTTGACGCGGGCCCACATCTGCCGACCGTTCAGGTTGGTGCCGGCTCCTGAAACATAGACGAAGGTCGTCCGCGGGTCGAGCTCGGCGAAGACGCGGGCGGCGGCCATCGGGTAGTCGTAGGAGACCACCGTGTATGCCGCCTCGTCCAGGCCGACCGCCGAAACGCCCAGGCAGTAGAAGCACGCGTCGTACCCGCGCAGTTCGTCCTTGATCGGGGTGAGGTCGGAGAAATCGTCCAGGTGAATCTCGCGCAAACGGGGATGCGAGACGCCGGTCGGGGTCCGAACCACCGCCAGCACCTCTTCGACGTCGGGCGCGGTCAGACTCTCGCGCAGCACGCCCTGACCGACCATGCCGGTGGCCCCGAAGATTACGACCTTCATTGTTCCTCCCACGGTGAGTTCAGCACTGATCATTTCATCGCGTCCGGACGAGTGAGCAGGGGCGGCGAAAATGTCGTACCCGCGACCTAGGGTTTGCCCGTGCCCGATGAACGATGGTCCGCCGCTCAGGTCGAGACGCTCGCCCCCGACGCCTCGTCGGCCAAGGCCGCCCGGGGCCTGTCCGCCGCCGGCGCGTGGTCGGCCACCGGCCGGCTCGACGACGTCCTGTGGGGACAGTGCCGCAACTACCAGGTCTGCGTCGACCTCAGCGGTCCCGCGTTCAAGTGCTCGTGCCCCAGCCGCAAGATCCCCTGCAAGCACGCGCTCGGTCTGCTGATGCTCTGGGCCGAGTCCGAGGTGTCCGACGCGCCCGCCGCCGAGTTCGCCCGGGAGTGGCAGGCGGCCCGGGCCGCCCGGGCCGCTCCCGCACCCAAGACCGCGTCCGCCCCTGATCCGGCCGCCGCCGCCAAAAGGGTCGAGCAGCGCGCCGAACGGGTCGCCGGTGGCCTGACCGAGCTGCGCCGCTGGCTCGACGACCAGATCCGGCAGGGCCTGGCCGGCGCCCAGCGCGGCGGCCACCAGCCGTTCGAGACGATGGCCGCCCGCCTGGTCGACGCCCAGGCCCCCACCGCGGCGAACGCGGTGCGGCGGCTCGGCTCGATCGCCGGCATCGGGCCGCAGTGGGCCGACCGGCTGCTCGGCGAGCTCGCCCTGTTGCGGCTGCTCGTCTCGGGCTTCGACCGGCTCGCCGACCTGCCCGCCGAGCTGGCCGCCACCGTGCGCAGCCGCATCGGCTTCCCGGTCGCCACCGACGAGGTGCTGGCCGGTCCGCGCGTCGCCGACCGGTGGCAGGTGCTCGGTCAGGTCGAGGTCGACGACGGCGCGCTGACGACCCGGCGCACCTGGCTGCGCGGTTCCGACCAGGACCGGTTCGCCCTGGTGCTCTCCTTCGCGGCGCCGGGCCAGCCGATGAGCGCCGACCTGGTCCCCGGCACAGAGTTCCGTGGGGAGCTGGCCTTCTATCCCGGCTCGGCCCCGCTGCGGGCGCTGGTCGCCGAGCGGGTCAGCGCCGCCGAGCCGTTCCGCGAGCCCGACGGCGCTGTCCCGCTCGCCGAGGCCCTCGCCGGCTACACGGCGACCGTCGCGGCCGAGCCCTGGCGCGTCGACGCTCCCGTCCTGCTCCACGGCGTCGTCCCGAGCGCCGACGGCTGGCTGGTCGACGCGACCGGCGCCGCCCTGCCGCTCGGCCCCGGTCACCGCGACCCGTGGTGGCTGCTGGCCTCGGCCGGCGGCCGGCCGGCGACGGTGGCAGCCGAGTGGTCGCCGGCCGGCCTGCGCCCGCTCGCCGCCTGGGTCGAGGGCGCCTTCGTGGCCGCCGCTCCCCCGGTGCCCGACCCCGCTGCCCCGCGCCACCCCGAACTGCCGCCCGAGTTGCTGGCCGCGGCCCTCGTCGGCACCGATCGCCGGCCCTGGGCGGGCGAGTCCTCGCTGCTCGACGCCGCTGTCGTGGCCCTGGCCCGCCGCCGGGCCGGGGTGCTGCCGGGCGCCGGTCACGAGCCGGTGCCGGCCGCTCCCGACGAAACCGTCGCCCCGCTGCCGGCCCCGGCCGCCGCGCGCGTCCTGCGCATCCTCGCCGAGGGTGTCCCCGGCGGTGCCCAGCTCGCGCAG
>DASRYP010000069.1:0-2713 GCA_035687165.1 Actinoplanes sp.
CACCAAGGCGACGATCGGTAGCTGGTCTGAGAGGATGATCAGCCAGACTGGGACTGAGAACGGCCCAGACTCCTACGGGAGGCAGCAGTCGGGAATTTTGCCCAATGAGCGAAAGCTTGAGGCAGCAACTCCGCGTGAGGGATGAAGGCTCTCGGGTCGTAAACCTCTTTTCTCAGGGAAGATCCAAGACGGTACCTGAGGAATAAGCCACGGCTAACTACGTGCCAGCAGCCGCGGTAATACGTAGGTGGCAAGCGTTGTCCGGATTTACTGGGCGTAAAGAGCGCGCAGGCGGCTGGTCAAGTCCGATGTGAAATCTCCCGGCTTAACTGGGAAACTGCATCGGAAACTGATCGGCTTGAAGGTGGGAGAGGGTAGTGGAATTCCCGGTGTAGTGGTGAAATGCGTAGATATCGGGAGGAACACCAGTGGCGAAGGCGACTACCTGGCCCATTCTTGACGCTGAGGCGCGAAAGCTAGGGGAGCGAACGGGATTAGATACCCCGGTAGTCCTAGCCGTAAACGATGAACACTAGGCGTAGTCGGTATCGACCCCGGCTGTGCCGTAGCTAACGCATTAAGTGTTCCGCCTGGGGAGTACGGCCGCAAGGCTAAAACTCAAAGGAATTGACGGGGGCCCGCACAAGCAGCGGAGCGTGTGGTTTAATTCGTCGCAACGCGAAGAACCTTACCAGGGCTTGACATGTGGCGGAAAACGGCGGAAACGTCGTCCTCCCGCAAGGGACCGTCATGCAGGTGTTGCATGGCTGTCGTCAGCTCGTGTCGTGAGATGTTGGGTTAAGTCCCGCAACGAGCGCAACCCCCGTGGCATGTTGTATCTCTCATGCCAGACTGCCGAGAGAAACTCGGAGGAAGGTGGGGATGAGGCCAAGTCAGCATGGCCCTTACGTCCTGGGCTACACACACGCTACAATGGCCGGTACAACGGGTTGCCAAACCGCGAGGTGGAGCTAATCCCTTAAAGCCGGTCTCAGTTCGGATTGCAGGCTGCAACTCGCCTGCATGAAGCCGGAGTTGCTAGTAACCGCAGGTCAGCACACTGCGGTGAATATGTTCCCGGGCCTTGTACACACCGCCCGTCACGTCATGAAAGCCGATAACACCCGAAGCCGGTGGGCCAACCGCAAGGAGGCAGCCGTCGAAGGTGGGATTGGTGATTGGGACGAAGTCGTAACAAGGTAGCCGTACCGGAAGGTGCGGCTGGATCACCTCCTTTCTAGGGAGATATGGGGAGCCGGTTCGCCGGATCCTCCGATCCCAGGTCGATCGGCCAGCTCACCGCAAGGATCGGTGCTCGAGGGAGCACCGATGAATGAGCTGAACCGCCCTCGAAACTGACGACCTGATTCCCGCTGATAACGCGGATTCCTGTCACTCTTCAGCCGACGAGCCGAAGGCCGCCCATTGGGCGGCCCTTTCGCTGTCCGGTTGCGGTCGGCTCCGAGCGGCTGCTACGATGCCGCCTCCCGAGGGGCGTTTAGCTCAGCTGGTTAGAGCACTGCCCTGATAAGGCAGAGGTCTCTGGTTCGAGTCCAGAAACGCCCACCACCTCACCCCTCGAGACCACCGATGGAGCGCGCGTGTCCTCAGACCCGATGACCGCCGCGCCCGGCCCGGCGAGCGCCCGACCGGGATCCTCGCCGAGCCGAACGAGGGCCGTGCCCTCCACGCCAGCCTCGGTGGCACGGTCTACGCCCGTCACCCCGTACGCACCCACCTGGTGACCGCCTCCGATGATGCCGCCGAGGTCGTGCGCCGATACGTCGGCGAGCTCGGTGACGACGTCCGGCTGGTGGCGGTCAGCGAGCGGATGGTCGCGATCACCCAGGGTCGCTCCTATCCGATCAAGGACATCCGGCCGGGACGGCTGGCGCGCTACCTCGAACGTTTCGTGACGAGGCCGGGCTACGGCATCGGTCTGGGCTCTGCCGAGACGATGGAGCTTGCCATCCGCGAGGTCGGGGCGCCGCGCATCCTCCTCGCCGCCGCAGCGGCGGCGGTGACTCGGCCGTTTGGCATCCACGGCCTGTTCTATCGCGTCGCCGGGCCGCAGGCGCGCGCCATCGACGGGCCGACGAGCTACACGATCCCGCCGTACAACCAGGCCGCCACGCTTGGCCCACGGCGTCCCGATGAGGCGGCCCGTCGCCTGGCGGCGGCGCTCGGCGTGCCGGTGGCGGTCATCGACGCGAACGATGCCGGCTGTGCCGTCCTGGGAGCCAGCCCCGGGGTCGACCGCCGCTTCGTGGAGCGGCTCTTCGCCGACAACCCATTGGGGCAGGCGCGCGAGCAGACGCCGGTGTGCGTCGTCCGAGAGATCGCCTGGCCGGCGGATCGCGAGCTGCCGCCCGAGCCACGGCGACGCCTCACGCCACCCTGACGACAGTGCGTTCGGACGAGCTCATCCTGACCCTGTCGTGCCCGGATCGGCGCGGGATCGTCCACGCCGTCGCGCGCGCCATCGCGGACGGCGAGGGCAACATCCTCGACAGCCAGCAGTTCGGCGACCCCGACGATGGAGTCTTCTTCATGCGTGTCCACTTCGCGGACGAGGCGGGAGCGGGTGCCGACGTATGGCGTGAGTCGTTCGCTCCGGTCGCCGCCGAGTACTCGATGGCGTGGGAGCTCCACGAGGCCAGCCACCGTCCACGAATCCTCGTCGCGGTCTCGCGCGAGGGCCACTGCCTGAACG
>DASRYP010000070.1:0-3161 GCA_035687165.1 Actinoplanes sp.
GCGCGGCGAAGACGTCGGCCTCGAGCTCGGGCGCGTACTCCGGGAAGAACGGCTCCGGCGGCGCGACCAGGAATCGCAGGTCGGGGTCCTCGGTGGAGGTCAGGGCATAGAGCAGACCGTCCTCGTTGAGCCGCACAAGCACGAATTCCCGGTGTGCCGGGAATCCGGGCATGGGCACCGCCATCGTGATGGTCGGCATGCCCAGCGACGGGTCGAGCAGGGTGTCCTCAATGGCGCGGGACGCGGTACGAGTAGTCATGGTCACCTCAGGAAATCGATGAGCGAGGGCTGGATCACCTTGGCCGAGGCGGCCAGGGCGGCCTGATAAGACGTCTGCTGGATCTGCAGTTCCATGAGCGCCTTGGGCAGGTCGACATCCTCGATATCGGACAGCTGCGACGTCACGGAGAGCAGGTGGTCATCAGCGGACTGCTTCATCTGCGTAATACGATTATATCGGGCGCCAACATCCGAAAGGGTGGAATTTAGCAAATCGTGCGCCGTATCAAGATTGCCCAGGGCTTTGTTCAGTGCGGCGTCGTCATTGCCGCGAAGCGCCGTCGCAATGTCGCCCAGCACCTTGAAGAGCTGGGTGTCGCTATCGTTCGCGCCGAACGCCTCGGCACCGGTCGCGTCGATCCGGACCCTGGCGTTCGGCCCGACCGTGCGGGTGGTCAGCCCCTCGGTCCCGACGTACTTGCCGGTGTCGTCGAAGGCCACCGCGCCCGGCGTGGTCCCGCCGAAGACCGGCCGGCCCAGGTACTTGGTGTTGGCCTCGCCCATCATCGACTGACGGATATTGTCGATCTCGACTGCTATCGCGTCCCGGGCCGACGAACTGTTCGACGCGCTGAGCCCCTGCACGGTCAGGTTACGGGCGACAATGATCTGTGCCGACGCGTCGCCGAGCTTGTCCTGGATGGTGCCGAGCCAGCCGAGCCCGTCGTCGGCGTTGCGCGCGAACTGCTGGGTCGAGCGCAGCTCGCCGCGCAGCTGCAGCGAGGTGACCGTCCCGGTCGGCGAATCGGAGGGGCGGCTGAGCTGCTTACCGCTCGAGATCTGCCCCATCAGCTTCTGACCGCGGGCCATACTGCGGTTGAGGTCACCGAGCATGCGGTGCCGCATGCTGGAGTCGGTGACCCGACTCGGAATGGTCATGAGCTCTCCCTCACGGCGCTAACTCCCGGTCATCGACCGACGAGGCCGGTGCGGTTGATGAGTTGATCCAGCATCGAGTCGATCGTGGTCAGCACCCGGGAGGCGGCCTCGTAGCCCCGCTGATAGGTCAACAGGTTGGTCATCTCCTCGTCGAGGTTGACGCCGGACTCGGCCTCGCGCGAGGTGTCGATCTGGTCCCGTACCGCGTCCTGAATCTCGCTGCGCCGGGCGGCGGACTGCGCCGCCACGCCGAGCTGGCCGATCATCCGCTGGTAGACCTGGTCGGGGCCGCTCTGCGAGTCGCCGAGCGCGGCCAGTTCGTCGGCCTTGCCGTTATCGATGGTGGCGAGCTCGGGCGGTACGGCCTTGCGATTGCCGGTCGAGAAGGCGATCTTGTCGGGGTCGTCGATCGCGACCTTGATATCGCGGGCGTTCGTGCCCGAGAAGAACGGGGCGCCGGGGTCGCCGTTGATGTCGAACCCCTGCGTCACCCGATCGTTCACGCTGGCCGCCAGCGACTCGGCCACGTCGTCGAGCTGGCCCGAGATGCCGGGGATGATGCTGTTCATCGCGTCGAGCATCGAACCCATCGTGCCGCCCACGGCGGCCGGCATGTCGGTGCCCTGCCAGGTGAGCGTGACCTGGGATGTCGGGGACCACGAGTCCAGGTTGGGCGGTCCGGCGAGCTCGACCTTACGGGTCGTGAAGTCGCTGACGATCGGGGATGATCCGATGAAGACGTTGATCGTGCCGTTGGTCTTCGATTGGGTGGTGGCGCCGGTCAGCTCGGACAGCTTCATGATCGCCATGTCGCGATGGTCCTGCAGCTCGTTCACCTCGAGCCCGGACGCCTGGGCGATCACGACCTGGTTGTTCATCGTCGCGATGCTGTCGGCCAGGGTGTTGACCTGGTCGACGTACGCGTTCATCGTGTTCCGGCCGGCGGTGAACTGGCTGCCCAGCGAGGCGTGGGCGTCGTTCAAGGTGCTCGCCACCGTCCGGCTCTTCTCGAGCAGCGCGGACCGGGTCGAGGGGGCCAGCCAGTTGTTGGCGACGTCGTTCCAGCCGTCCCACATGTCGTGCAGGCGGGCCTGCAGCGCGGTGTCACCGGGCTCGGCGAGCACGCTCTCGATCTGGTCGAAGGTCGTGGTCTGACTGCTGAGGTACGCGGCGTTCGCGTGCTCGGTGCGCCCTCGCTCCTCCAGGTAGGCATTGCGGCCCCGCTCGACGTCGGAGACGGTCACCCCGTTGCCGACCTGGGTCGCCGTGGCGTAGAAGCCGGGGTTCAGGCTGCCGGTCTGCGACTGCAGGCGTACCCGCTGCTTGGTGTAGCCCTCGGTGTTGGCGTTCGCGATGTTCTGGCCCGTGACGTCCAGGCCCCGCCGCTGCGCGTAAAGCGAGGTCAGTGCCGTGTTGATGCCGCCGAAGGAACTAGCCATCTTAGATCGCCTCATCCACCAGGCTGGAGCGGCGGACGCCGCCGGAAACGGTCTGGCCCTGTCGCCCGTAGGTTTCCACAGTTTCGGCGAACGCGAGCATGGTTTCGCGGGCTGCGCGCTGACCGGCCGTGAGCAGGTCGCGGTTGACGTCGGCGAGCGAGCTGATCTCCGAGGTGAGCATCAGGAACGCCTTGCGGTGCTGGTGAAGAAGGTCGGACCAGGGCGGGGGCGCCGCGTCGGCCAGTTCGCCGAGCGAGGCCTCCGGGTTGAGCCCGAGCTCGACGGCGACGTCCTGGGAGTAGGCGGCCCGGATGACCTCGGTCTGCCGGATCTGATCGAGCACCACCTCCACCTCGCGGGTGGCGTGGCTGAGCCAGCGGGAGCGATTGGACGCGAGGAGCAGCTGCTCCTCCTCAAGCTTGAACAGCAGCATCTCCAGCAGCTCACGTGATCGCCACAGGACGCTGGCCAGGTCGGTCAGACTCACCCTGGTCCTCCGTCTCGCTTCTGGTCGGGCGTGCCCCCTCGACATGCCCGCTCATTCGGACAGGTCGGCACGTCCGC
>DASRYP010000071.1:0-9577 GCA_035687165.1 Actinoplanes sp.
GTGCCGTCGACGCCGGGGGTGTTGGCCCCGGCGACGTGCAACACCGTCGTCCCGGCGAGCTGGTTGAGCCAGACCGCGCCCAGCACGAGCGCGAGGGCGCTGACTGCGGTCGGGATGTTCAGGAGCACGACGGACACTGCCTGGCCGGCCCGGTCGACCGCGCTGTACTGCCGGCTGGCGGTGTAGACCCCCAGCGCGACGCCGATCACCACCGACGCCACGGTGCCCAGCAGGATCAGCTGTCCGCTGACTAAAACGCGCTGCGGGATCTCCGAGTTGACCGGCACACCGGTGGGTGAATGACCCCAGTCGAAGCGGAACAGGATGTCACAGAGCCAGTACCACCAGCGGTGGACGATCGACCAGGACGGTGACAGTCCGTACGGAGCGAGGGCGTGGGCGATCTGCTCATCGGTGCGGACCGGCCGGAGCTCGCGGTAGTTCGAGCGGGGGTCGAGGAACCAGTTGGCGAGGAAGTAGGTCGCATTGGTAGCCACCACGATCATCACCAGCCAGCCGATCGCCTTGCGAGCCACGTAACGAACCACCGCCACCTCACTGATATCGACACCAATGACATAGTTCGCCAAAAGGTTATATCGAAGGCTTTACCGTCCACAACAGAACAGGTGTGACGACGTTGTAAACTGCGGCACGGCCCGCATGTCTCACCCGCGCACCCCGGTAAGGGCCGCGCGGGTGGGGCCGGTCAACGTCGGGAGGTCGACGGAAGTCCAGATGGAGTGATGGTCGCCGACGAGCCATGCGATGATCAGTGTGGCGGGCGGTAGATCGGTCCATCGGCTGGCCGTGGCCGAGGCCAGCATTCCGATCGCTTATGCCAGGACGGCGCCGGCCGCAGCGGCCGAGATCCAGCGGCGTGCCGCCAGTCGCGGCAGCGCGTGTCGTGGGGCGGCGGCTTGGGCGAGGCCCAGTTGGCATCGTTGCCGAGCATGGACACCAGATACTCCTGGCCTTCATGTGGGGCCACCACGAGCGGGCAGGACACCATTCGGCCCGTACGCCGCCCGCGCACTGCCAGCGTGGCCCCGCGCACGTTTCAGGCGATGATGAAGGTGCTGGCGCCGGTGGTGTCCGTGTCCTGGAAGGCGACGGTGAACTTGTCGATCACGTCCACGACGCCCGGGAGCTGCCGGGTCAGTCTGATCGCCAGGTTGGCGGTCGAGCGCCGGTCGATGGGCCCGGTCAGCCTCACCACTCCTTCGGCCACTGCGATATCCACCTGATCGGAGCCGTCGGGCAGCAAGACGTCGAAGACGTTGCGGCCGACGTCGACGCGGATCTCGTCGTCCGGCCGCAGGTGGACCTTGAGCAGGTCACTGCGGGAGACGATGCCGATCAGCCGGCCCAGATCGTCGACGACGGGCAACCGGCTGACGTTCTCGTCGTCCATAAGCCGCGCGGCGGCCGCGATCGGTGTCCCGCTCAGCGTGACCACCGGCGGACTGCTCATCAGATCGGCGGCAACGCCCGCATGTGCCTTGACTCGCTCACCCCGGCGACGGCGCCCCTCGAACAGTCGAGGCGCATCCTCACCCGCGTACTCGATCTTGCGAAGCAGATCTGCTTCGCAAGATCACGCCGGTCACGTGCTGGAACCCGTCCACGACCGGTACGGCGCTGACGTGCCGGCCGATCAACAGATCCACCAGTTCACGATAGGTGGTGGTCGGCTGCACCGACACGACCGCCTTGGTCATTACGTCGTCCACTCTCCACGCTGACATGGCAGCCTCCTCGATACGTACCTCTGACGGTAGGGGTGCCGGACTCCACCGGTCAGGGCCGAAAGACCCGACGCAGGCGTGCCAACCGGTCAGGCTCTGATGGGCTCCGCGGAGCGGCCGATCCGCTCGGCCACGATCGGACGCCTGGTCCGCCGTACACAAGGCCTCTCATGACCTTCCCTTTTCTCGGTCTTCGTCCCCACGCTCGTCCGGCCGGGCCTGTCGAGTAGGGACGTCCGGCCCTACAGCGGGGGCCGTCGGCCGGGCTACCAACAAGGAAAGGGAGAGGGGTGCGACCGGCGATGACCAGATACGTCTACGACTTCATCGAGGGGAACAAGGACCTCAAGGATCTGCTCGGCGGCAAGGGGGCCAACCTGGCGGAGATGACCCGGATGGGTTTGCCGGTGCCGCCCGGCTTCACCGTCACGACCGAGGCCTGCCGCGACTACCTGCGTACCGGCAAGATGCCCGAGGGCCTGCTCGGCGAGGTGGAACGCCACTTGCACCTGATGCAGACCCGGATGAGCAAGACCTTCGGCGACGCCGAAGATCCGCTGCTGCTGTCGGTCCGATCAGGCGCCAAGTTCTCGATGCCCGGGATGATGGAGACGATCCTCGACATCGGCCTCGGCGACGTGAGCGTGGTGGGCCTCGGCCGGCAGAGCAATGACGAGCGCTTCGCGTGGGACTCCTACCGGCGCTTGATCCAGATGTTCGGTAAGACCGTGTTCGACGTGCCCGGTGAGGAGTTCGAGACGGAGCTGTCCGCGGCCCGGTCGGCGGCGGGTGTGCGCACCGATGCCGAGCTGAGCACCGAGCAGCTGCGAGACCTTGTGCACGCGTACCAGAAGGTCTTCCAGGAGCACACGGGCCGTGACTTCCCGCAGTCCCCGCACGAGCAGCTGTTCCTGGCGATCGGCGCGGTCTTCCGGTCGTGGAACGCCGAGCGTGCCACCCTCTACCGTCGGCAGGAGCGGATCCCGCAGGACCTCGGAACCGCGGTCAACGTGATGGCCATGGTCTTCGGCAACCACGGTGCGGACTCCGGCACCGGCGTCGCCTTCACCCGCGACCCGGCCACCGGCCGGCGCGGCGTCTACGGCGACTACCTGCGCAACGCCCAGGGCGAGGACGTGGTCGCCGGCATCCGCAACACGGTAGGCCTCGCCGAGCTGGCCACCATCGACCCGGCGAGCCACGCCCAGCTCTTGTCGATCATGCAGCGGCTCGAACAGCGCTACCGCGACCTCTGCGACATCGAGTTCACCATCGAGAACGGCAAGCTGTGGATGCTGCAGACCCGCGTCGGCAAACGTACCCCCGCCGCCGCGTTCGTCATCGCCGCACAGCTGGTCGACGAGGGCACCATCACCCTCGACGAAGCGCTGCAGCGGGTCACCGGCGAGCAGCTCGCCCTACTGATGTTCCCGAGCTTCGACACCGCCGCCGCTCCCCCGCCGCTCACCACCGGCGTGCCGGCGTCCCCGGGCGCTGCCGTCGGTGCGATCGTCTTCGACTCCGCCGCCGCGGCGGCAGCCTCGGGACCGGTCATCCTGGTCCGTCGCGAGACCAATCCCGACGACCTCCCCGGGATGATCGCCGCACAGGGCATTCTGACCAGCCGGGGCGGTAAGACCTCACACGCCGCCGTGGTTGCCCGCGGCATGGGCAAGACCTGCGTCTGCGGTGCCGAGGAAATGATCATGGAAGGCGACACCGTTACCGTGGGGGGCCAAACCCTGCACGCCGGGGACGTCATCTCGATCGACGGCACCAGCGGCAAGGTCTACCCCGGCGCGGTGGCCGTGCGGCCCTCGCCGGTCGTGCGCTTCTTCGAAGGTCAGCTCACCGCGCACGGCGACCCGCTGCTCTCCGCGGTGCAGCGGCTGATGATCCACGCGGACCATAGGGCGAGGCTGGCCGTTCACGCCAATGCCGACACCGGAGCCGACGCCGCACGTGCCCGTCGTTTCGGCGCCACCGGCGTCGGCCTGTGCCGCACCGAGCACATGTTCCTCGGCGAGCGCCGGCAGCTCGTGGAGCGGCTGATCCTGGCCGACGGCGACCACGAGCGGGACGCCGCGCTCGCGGCGCTGCTGCCGCTGCAGCGCGCCGACTTCGAGGAGCTGTTCGCCGCGATGGACGGCCTGCCGGTGACCGTGCGTCTGATCGACCCGCCACTGCACGAGTTCCTGCCGCCGCTGGAGGAACTGACCGCCCGCGTGGCCCGGGCCGAAGCGCTCGGCGAGGACCCGGGACGCGACGCCACGCTACTGGCGGCGGTGCGGCGAATGCACGAGCAGAACCCCATGCTCGGCCTGCGCGGCGTACGCCTCGGCCTGGTGATTCCGGGCCTGTTCGCCATGCAGGTCCGAGCCATCGCCGAGGCAGCGGCCAGCCGCGCGACCGCGGGCGGTGACCCGCGGCCCGAGATCATGGTTCCGCTGGTCGGCGCGGTCCAGGAGCTCGAGACGGTACGCGCGGAGGCCGAGGCGATCCTGGCCGATGTGCCGGGTGCACCACCGATCCGGATCGGCACCATGATCGAGGTTCCGCGGGCCGCCCTGACCGCGGGTCAGATCGCCGCGTCGGCCGAGTTCTTCTCGTTCGGCACCAACGATCTGACCCAGATGACCTGGGGCTTCGCCCGCGACGACGTGGAAGGCGCGTTCTTCGGCCGGTACATCCAGCTCGGTGTCTTCGCAGTGTCGCCGTTCGAAACCATCGACAGCGACGGCGTCGGCGAACTCGTGAGCATCGCCATCGAACGGGGCCGGGCCACCCGGCCCGACCTGACCGTCGGCGTGTGTGGCGAGCACGGCGGCGATCCCGCCTCGGTCAGGTTCTTCCACACCACCGGCCTGGACTACGTCTCCTGCTCCCCGTTCCGCATCCCGGTGGCCCGGCTCGAGGCCGGACGCGCCGCGACCGGAGCGACCGGCTCGGACAGCCGATAGGAAGGTGCGACGATGACGACGACTTCTGTCCGGCGCGGAGACCGCGAGATCGGCGCCTACATAGACGGCCGATTCGTGCCTGCCGTCGACGCCACCACCGTTGCCGTGGCTGCCCTGGCCGCGGCGGCGGTGGCCACCGCCGGCGTCTCGGTCGGGCTTGCGCTGCGACGGCGCCCCGCGATCGGCACGGTGACGATGGGTCCCGGCGGCTGGATCAGCCTCAAACGCACCGGTCGACTGCCGCTGCGCGCCACCAGGGCGAAGCGGCCGTGGTGGGCGCACCTGCTGCGCGCACACCGGCTCGTCGAGCGGGGCTGAGAAGTCCCGTATGCCGAGGCCGATCGGCCCTACTGCGGTGCTTCAGCCGCAACAAAGATCGAGGTGAAAGACGAAACAAGGAGGACGTCATGCGTGCAGCCGTGGTCACCAGCTTCGACCAGCCGCTGGAAGTCAAAGAGGTTCCGATCCCGGAGCCTGGACCTGGACAGATCAAGGTCCGGATCGAGGCGAGCGGCCTGTGCCACACCGACATCCACGCCGCCCGCGGCGACTGGCCGGTCAAGCCCACCCCGCCGTTCATTCCCGGTCACGAAGGCGTCGGCATCGTCGAGAAGACAGGTGCCGGGGTCACTGAGCACAACGTCGGCGACCGGGTCGCCGTCCCGTGGCTGGGACATGCCTGCGGCACCTGCGAATACTGTGTCACCGGCTGGGAGACGCTGTGCGAGTCGCAGCTCAACACCGGCTACGCGATCGACGGCGGGCACGCCGAATACCTGATCGCAGACGCCCGCTACGTCGTTGCGGTACCCGCCGGCATCGCCCCGGCCGAAGCGGCGCCGCTGACCTGCGCCGGAGTCACCACGTACAAGGCCGTCAAGGTCGGCGGAGTCACGCCAGGCGACCGGGTCGCGATCTTCGGCATCGGCGGCCTCGGCCACCTGGCGCTGCAGTACGCGCAGATCTTCGGCGGCGAGACCATCGCCGTCGACGTCACCGAGGAGAAGCTGGCCCTGGCCAAGCAACTCGGAGCCGCCCACGTGATCAACGCCGCCACCACCGACCCGGTCGCCGCGATCGAGGCCCTCGGCGGCGCGGACGTCGCCGTGGTCCTGGCCGCCGACCCGAAGGTACTCGAGCAGGCACACGCCTCGCTGCGCCGCGGCGGCCGGCTGATCCTCGTGTCGCTGCCGAAGGACAACGCGATGTCGCTGCCGATCTTCCAGACCGTACTCAAGGGCATCAGCGTGATCGGCTCGATCGTGGGCACCCGCGCCGACCTGGCCGAGGTGTTCCGGCTGCACACCGCCGGCCGCACCCAAGTCTTCTACGAAACCCGGCCCCTCGCGGAGATCAACAACGCCATCGAGGAAGTCCTGGCCGGCCAGGTTCCGGCCCGCCTCGTGCTGGTCCCCTGATCAATCTCCCGAGGGCCGACGAAATCGCGCCCCAGCGGCCGACGAGATCGCGCCCGCACCCGGAGGTCCCGGACGGTCCCTGAGTCCGGGACCTCCGGGCCTAACCGGCCGGAGCGTGCTCGGCAAGCTCGATGCGAAGCTTTCCTCCGAGGACGTCGGCTGCGGTTTCGGTGTCGAGGTTGGCGGTGGGTTCGTCGAGCAGCACGATCGGTGCGTCGCGGAGGAACGCGCGGGCAAGGGCGATCCGCTGCCGTTGCCCGGCCGAAAGCCCGGCGCCGTCGTCGCCCAGCGCGGCGTCGTAGCCGTCCGGCAGCTCGGCGATGAAGCCGGCGCCGGCGAGTCGGGCCGCGGCCGCCACATCGGGCCCGGGCGCGTCGGGCACGGTGCCGGTGAAGCAGTGTGCGAACGCGGTGGGCGGTTCAGGCAGGCGCATCGGCGTCCGGCCGAGGGCGATGTTGTCGCGGATGCTGCCGGCGAACAGGTAGGGCCGCTGCGATCGAGGTCCCGGCCGCACGTGATCAACTGCGGCGGCCGCTCGGGCGGACCGGCTACCCGCAGCTGGCCCTGCGCATCGGTTACGGCGTCCCCGGCAAGGCCTCCCCTCGGCGGGACGTCTCCGACGTCGTCCAGGAAGGGCCCAAGGGCCACTGAGTTGGGGCCGGACGCCCCTGAAGTGAGAACGGCGCGACTTCACATCGGCCAGGGCGCAGCAACCAGCGGCGCCAAAGCCCTCGTACGGAATGCGGCGCCTGCCGGTCGATGCGGCAGGGTGCCGGTCGATGCGGCAGGGTGCCGGTGTCAACGGTCAGGAGGTGACGCGCCCCCGCTTGAGCGACGCCGCGATCTCGATCGTCCGGCGGGTCTGGAAGGCGATCGCCGCCAGGTTGTCGTCGGTCACGTTCTGGGCCAGGTGACCGGGGATCGCCTGCATGCTCGACACCGCCGAGACCCCGTACGGATTGCCGTTGGACGGGGCGATCATGATGTCGTCGACCACTCCCGCCGCGGTGGCGAGCCGGTGCACATTGCCCGTGCCCGAGTAGTAGACGACGGCGAGGTTGATCATGAGAACTCCTTGCACGACTCGGGATGACAGCTCAACCTTGAAACGAGCGTGTCAGCCACGTCAACGCGGCGGCAGCACTATGTCACCTGTGCTCCGCGCGGCAGGGGCAGCGAGGCCCAGGTCCGTACCGGGGGGTGTGTCGATCGCGTAGCGCCAGAATCCGTCGACGCCGCGGCGGACGACGTCGGTCGTCGTCCCCTCGATCCGGACGGCCTCGCCGTCCGGCTTGGTGCCCTCGATGAGGTGGTCGCAGATCAGCAGCGCGATGTCCCCATAGACACGTACGCGTGTCGCACGCTCAGCCGGATCGGGATGCCCAGGCTCAGAAAACGCCGGGTCGCGGCACGCCGGCCGTCGCCCGTGACCACCTCTCCGGGTCGCAGGACACGGACCGCTTCCGGCTCGAAGAGCTCGTCGGCGGCTTCGAGGTCGCCCGTGTTGAAGGCCTGCGCGAAGAGCACGGGCAGGTCGGCACAGTCCGTGGCGCGGTTGTGGACGTCGGTGGGAAGGCTCATCATCACTCCTGGATCACTCGACCCGCACCCCACCGGACAGCGGGGTGGGCGGTTCGGTGGGCGGCACTTGCAGAAAAGGTCCTGCAGGAACGGCGACTGCGGGCAGGTCCGGAACCACCACAGCGTGGGCCGGAAGTCCTCGATGGAACAGGGCCGCGGATCCACGCGGTACAACAGCTCGTACTCGAGTTTGACGTCGTACGCGCCGTCGGTGCCGGCCGGGACCACCTGGAACCGGCCGTGCGGATCGGCCTGCCCGGCCTCGGTGTCCAGGCGCAGAGGCACCCTGCTGTTGCGCCGGAACCCGACGTCGACCAGGTACGGTCGCTCCAGCTCCACCCGCAGCACCAGATGCCCGAGCAGCGCACCCAGCCCGCCCGCGCGGTGAACGGCGGCGGCCCGCAGCTGTACGTCGAAGCCGAGCGCGGTCAGCAACATGCCGAACGCGGGGTTCAGCTCGTAGCAGCCAGCGGCGAGGCCCTGGACCGCCCGCAGGACGATGCCGACCGGGAGGCTGCCCGCGAGCGATATCGTCACGGTGGCGCAGGCCACCGCCGCGGTTCCGGCGACCAGGGTCGCTCGCAGGCCGTAGCGCCCGATGAGCCGACCCGCGACCAGCGCTCCGCACGCGTAGGCGACGGCGAATACAGAGATCATCGATGTCGCCGCCGCCGGCTCCACATGCCATCCGGCGGCGAAGGCGGGAAGCAACGGGATCGCGGCGTAGAGCTGTCCGACGACGGCGATACGGGTCAGGGCGAGGACGGCAACCACGACGGCGTGGCCAGTCCCCGGCCGTGGGGCGGGGACTGGAACTCTGGGGCAGGCTAGGCTCCCGAGTTCCGGTCACACGCGTTCGCCGATGCCGAGGCGAGTTTGGGTTCACTGGGCTCGTTCGGCGGCGGCGCTGGCTCCGTAGCGGCGTGCCATCTCTTCAGAGGACCAGCCGAGCAGCAGCATCAAGTCGCCAGTGTCGCCGCCTGCCATTTTCCATTCATGGGCGAAGCTGTGCCGCCACCGGTGCGCATACACGTCGGTGAGTCCCCAAGGTACGCGGGGAGGAGCACGACAGGATCAGCAAGCTCGCCAAGTTCACCTGACCCTCGACCAGGCCGAGATCTAGGGGGTCAGTTCGAGCTCGGCCCGCTCCGAGGCGCGGCCGTTGACCTGCAAGGCGATCGCGTGCGGACCCGGGTGGTAGCGACGCGTGGTGATCAGCCGGAACGAGTGCTCCCGGCGTACCTCAAGGGTTTCGCCCGGCTTCAGCGTCGCGGTGGTGAGTTTGAAAGTCTTGGCGGTCCGGGTGCCGTTCGCCTTGCGGTGGTAGACGAGGTAGTCGATCGCCAGGCGGGCGGCGGCCTGACCGCGATTGCGCACGGTCGCCCGGAACGTCACCGACCCGCCGATCGGCACCACGGCGCGGTCCAGGATCGGCCCGTCGACCTCCAGCGTCGACGGGTCGGCGGCGAAACCCATCAGGGCCAGGGCGTTCGGGTCACCCTTCTTGATGAGGGTACGGAGGGAATGCCGGACCAGCCGCTCGGTGGTGGGGGCCGGATCGCCCAGCCAGCGGCCGGCCGTGCCGGCGACCAGTTCCGGGTGGTCGCGGCTCAGGTCGTTGAGGTGGTTGGCGACCGAGCGGCGCACATACTCATTGTCGTCCCGGTAGAGCGCGTCGAGGATCGGCACGGTCACGCCCGGGCGGGCAACGATCTCCGGCACCCGGATCGACCACGGCAGATAGGGCCGGGTGCCCTCGGAGGCGAGCCGCCGCACGTCAGGCTCGTCCGAGCCGGTCCAGTCGCGCACGATCGCCAGCGCCCGGTCGAGGTCGTGCCGCAGCAGCGTACGGATCGCGAACTCGGCGGTG
>DASRYP010000072.1:0-2854 GCA_035687165.1 Actinoplanes sp.
AACAACGCGGGCGGCAACAACGATCCGTTGCAGACGTCGTGCCTCCAGCGCACGCTGATCGACTACAAGACGGGCTCGATCCTGTCCGGCGGGACCGACAACCCCGTCGACAACACGGGCCGCGGCTGGGCCGAGCAGTACAACACGATCCAGCACTACGCGGTCGAGCACTCGCGACTGCACATCCCGATCATCTACGGCGTCGACGCAGTCCACGGCTTCGGCCACCCGTGGCAGGCGCCGCTCTTCCCGCACTCGATCGGCATTGGAGCGACCTGGGATCCCGCGATTGCCGAAGCCGGCGGAGCCGTCACGCGCCGCGCGCTGCTCGCCACCGGCGGCAACTGGGACTTCGCGCCGGTGCAGGACCTCGCGCGTGACAACCGCTGGGGCCGCTACTACGAGACGTGGGCCGAGCAGCCCGCACTGGCGGCCGCGCTCGGCGCCGCGAACATCCGGGGGCTGCAGGGGCCCGGCGGCTTCGACTCGCAGCAGGTCGCTGCGACGGTGAAGCACTTCGCCGGCTACTCGCAGTCGATCAACGGCCATGACCGCGTCGAGGCCCAGCTGCCGATCCGCTATCTGCAGGACGTCTTCCTGCCTTCGTATGCGGGCGGGATCGACGCGGGCGCCGCGACCGTGATGGTCGACTCGGGCTCGATCAACAACGTCCCGGCCACGTCGTCGCACTTCCTGATCACGGAGGAGCTGCGTCACCGGCTCGGCTTCAAGGGCGTCGTGATCAGCGACTACGGCGACGTGCCCGCGCTGCAGACCGCGTACCACGTCGCGGCCGACTTCCCGACCGCGATCGGCAAGGCCGTCAACGCGGGGGTCGACGTGAGCATGACTCCCTTCGACTACGTCGGCTGGAACGCCGGCCTGATCCAGGACGTCCACCGCGGGCTGGTGTCAGAGCGACGGATCGACGCGTCGGTGAAGCGGATCCTGAGGCTGAAGTTCCGGCTCGGCCTCTTCGATCACCCGTATGTCGACCCGACGGCGGCCGACGCTGCCGTCGAGGCCGGCCGAGACGTCACGCTCACGGCCGCCCGCGAGTCGATGACGCTGCTACGCAACCAGGGCTCGACCCTCCCGCTCGCGGCGGGCGCGCGGCTCGTCGTGACCGGCCCCAGCGCCGACTCGATGACGAACCAGCTCGGCGGCTGGAGCGTGAGCTGGCAGGGCGTCTTCGGCGCCGGGCACGTGTGCTGCATGGGGCCGCCCGACCAGATCCCACCCGGGACGACCGTGCTCAACGGTCTCCGCGCGGCGGATCCGAACGTCACGTACGCACCCGACCAGGCATCGGCGGTCGCCGCGGCGGCCTCGGCCGACGCAATCGTCGCCGTCGTCGGTGAAAAGGCCTACGCCGAGGGCCTCGGCGACGACCCGGCCCCGGCGCTCGCACCCGACCAGAAGGCGCTGATCTCCGCACTGCAAGCGACGGGCAAGCCGGTGATCGTCGTGATCATCGCCGGGCGGCCGCTCGGCCTCGGCCCGGCCGCAAACGCAAACGCCCTTCTGATGGCGTACTTGCCGGGCACGGAGGGCGGGACTGCCGTCGCCGACGTGCTCTTCGGCCGGGTGAACCCCAGCGGGCACCTGCCTGTGTCGTGGCCGTCGGACGCCGATCAGGTTGGCGGCGACTTCTGCGGTACCTGCCCATCACCGCTCGGAGACCAGCCGAAGGTCTTCGACCAGCTGCCCGGCACGAACTCTGGCCAGGGCTCGGGGTACAACCCCCGCTGGCCGTTCGGCTTCGGCCTCTCGTACACGACGTTCGTGACGAGCGGCCTGTCGGTGACGGGCTCGGTCTCGCGCCACGGCACCGCCACCGCGACCTTCACCGTCGCGAACACGGGCTCACGCGCGGGCACGACGGTCGTGCCGGTCTACGTGAGCCAGCCGGTGAGCACGCTCGTCGTGCCGCCGCGGCGGCTCGTCGGCTGGGCAAGGGTCACGCTCGACCCGGGCCAGTCGAGGACAGTCGAGGTGACGTTCCCGGCCTCCGAGCTCGCCGTCACGACCGGCGACATCGACGCCTCAGGGCCTCGCGCCGTCGAGCGGGGCTCGTACCAGGTGCAAGTCGGCTCCATGAGCGCCGACTTCACGATCCACTGAGCCTCTTCAGGGGAGGCGGGCCTGCGCCCGCCTCCCCGGCTCACAGACCGGTCGAGACCTTTGGGCTGCCGGACCTAGCCGTAGTGGAGTGATCTCCCCGCCCGATCCCGCTCACGGTGCGACGCGGGTGAAAGGTGACTGCGCCAGGGCAGCCGACGCCGTCGGCGGCCGGGGTGCAGTCGGGGAAGGGGTAAACGATGAAAGCAAAGAAGGTCTGGTGGGTCGCCGCCGCAGGCGTCGCGATCCTCGTGATCAGCTCCACGGCGCTTGCAGGCTCGATGGTGCAGAACAAGCGCTTTCAGCGGACGTTCGTCTGCGTGAACATGCACAACGGCCTGATCAAGGTCATCTCACGGCGCCAGCACAACCGGTGCGCGGCCGGGTGGAAGCGCTACCGCGTGTCCGACCTCTTCGGCAAGGGGATGCGCGGAGCCCGCGGGTTCCGCGGTGGCGCCGGCCCGCAGGGGCCTGCCGGCCCGATGGGCCCCGCCGGCCTGCGCGGTGAGCGCGGCCTGACCGGGGCGCAGGGTGCGGCCGGCCTCGCCGGTCCTGCCGGTGCGATCGGCCCGATGGGCCCGATGGGTCCGATGGGGCTGCAGGGTCTCACCGGCGCCACCGGCGCAACCGGCGCTCAGGGGCCGAAGGGTGAGCCCGGGGCCGACGGACAGAACGGCACCGCCGGTTCGATCGGCGCCATGGGGCCTGCCGGTCCGATGGGGCCTGCCGGCGC
>DASRYP010000073.1:0-7399 GCA_035687165.1 Actinoplanes sp.
CTGGCCCGCATCCACACCAACTACACCCAGGTGATCGTCCGCAAGGCGGCCGGCATCAAGGATGTCGCCGGGATGAAAGGCAAGCGCGTCTCCACCGGTTCCCCGAAGTCCGGCACCGAGGTCATCGCCGACCGCCTGCTCACCGCGGCCGGCCTGGACCCCGCCAAGGACATCAGCGCCCAGAAGCTCGACCTCACCAAGACCGTCGACGGCATGAAGGACGGCTCGATCGACGCGCTCTTCTGGTCCGGCGGCCTGCCCACCCCCGGCATCACCGACCTGCTCACCACCGCCGGCAGCCAGGTCCAGTTCCTCGACGTCACCCCGCTGCTGCCCGACCTGCAAAAGATCAACCCGGTATACGAGAAGGGCACGATCCCTGCCGCCACCTACCAGCTGCCCGCCGATACTCCCACGGTCGTCGTCCCGAACTTCCTGCTGGTGAAGAACGACCTGGACGCGAACGTCGCGTGCGTGCTGACCAAGGCGCTGTTCGACCGCAAACCCCGGCTCGAACAGGCCAACGCGGCCGCCAAGGAGATCAGCCTCGACCAGGCCCGCAAGACCGACCCGGTACCGCTGCACCGCGGCTCGGCCAAGGCCCTGGACGACCTGGGCGCCCCGAGGTAAGCGACGACCTGGGCGCCCCGAAATAAGCACCGCGTCGCGTCGCCGGCTGCCTCCGTGGCCGGCCCGCACACCGGCCGTTCGGTCAGCCCTGCGCTACCTGGTGATCTCGGTCGCCCTATTGGTGAGACGCAGATCCATCGGTGACTTCGTTCAGCGGCTCGAACACTCGGGTACTTCCCGCACATTCGGATGAAGAGGGGGAGGCCGGCGTGTTCGGAAAGAAGACAGTGGCGGACCAGTTCGTCGAGGTGCTGGTCCAGGCCGGCGTGGAACGGGTCTTCGGAATCGTGGGGGACAGCCTCAACGCGCTGTCCGACGCGATCCGGCGCAACAACGCGATCGAGTGGGTCCACGTCTACAACGAGGAGTCCGCAGCCTTCGCGGCTGCCGCGGAAGCTCAGCTCACCGGCGAACTGGCGGTCTGCGCGGGCAGTTGCGGACCGGGCAACACGCACCTCATCCAGGGTGTCTTCGACGCGCAGCGCTCGGGCGCTCCGGTGCTGGCGATCGCCTCGCAGATCGTCTCCACCGAGATCGGCACCGGCTACTTCCAGGAGACCGACCCGAAGCAGCTCTTCGGCCAGGCCAGCTACTGGACCGAGCTGGTCTCGTCAGCCGAGCAGATGCCCCGGCTGGCGCGCGTCGCCATCCAGGAGGCGGTCGGCAAGCGCGGCGCGGCGGTACTCGTCGTGCCGGGTGACGTCTTCGCCGCCGAGGCGACGAACGAGACCGGCCAGGGGCACGCGGTGGCCGGTCCGGTGCGCGGCGCACCCTCGGAGTACGTCCTGGAAGACCTGGCCGACCGCATCAACGCGGCCGACAAGGTGGCGATCTTCGGCGGTATCGGCTGCACCGGCGCCCGTGCCTCCGTGCTCGAACTGGCCGAGGTGCTGGGCGCCCCGGTCGGGCACACGCTGCGCGGCAAGGACGTGCTGCAGTACGACAACCCGTACGACGTGGGCATGTCGGGCCTGCTCGGCTACGGCGCCTGCTACGCGGCGAGCCACGAGGCGGACCTGCTTCTGCTGCTCGGCACCGACTTCCCGTACCGGCAGTTCCTGCCCCAGAAGAACACGATCCAGATCGACATCGACCCGTCCCGCCTGGGCCGCCGCACGGCCCTCGAGATGGGCATCGCCGGCGATGTCGGGGCGACCCTCAAGGCCCTGATGCCCCGGCTGATCCGCAAGGACCGCAAGTTCCTCAACCGGATGCTGAAGAAGCACGTCGAGGACCTGGAACGGGTCGTCGACGCCTATACCAAGAACGTGGAGAACCTGGTACCGATCCATCCCGAGTACGTGGCCGCGATCCTCGACGAGGAAGCGTCCGGCGACGCGGTCTTCACCGCCGACACCGGCATGTGCACGAGCTGGGCGGCCCGCTACATCACCCCGAACGGCCGTCGCCGCCTGATCGGCTCGTTCGTCCACGGCACGATGGCGAACGCCCTGCCGCACGCCCTCGGTGCCTCGAAGCTCGACCCGAGCCGCCAGGTGATCTCGATGTCCGGCGACGGCGGCCTGGCCATGTTGCTGGGCGAACTGCTCACCGCCCGGCTGCACAACCTCCCGGTCAAGGTGATCGTCTTCAACAACTCCAGCCTGGGCATGGTGCGGCTGGAGATGCTGGTGGCCGGCGACCCGCCGTACGAGACGGACCACGAACCCGTCGACTTCGCCGCGATCGCCCGGGGCGCGGGCCTGCACGCCATCCGGATCGAGAAACCCGACGAGGTGCGGGTCGGGCTGCGCTCGGTGCTCGAACACGACGGGCCCGCCCTGCTCGACGTCGTGACCGATGCCAACGCCCTGGAGATCCCGCCCCACATCAGCAAGGAGGAAGCGGCCGGGTTCGCGCTCGCCGCCGGAAAGTCGGTGCTCTCCGGCGGCGTCGGCCAAATGCTCGACCTGGCCCGCACGAACCTGCGGAACATTCCCCGCTGATCAGGGGGAGTTCCGCAGATCCGTTCCCACGTCGTGAAGATGACGAAGAGCCTGGCCGTACGAGTCGGTCAGTCTTGTCATCTCGTACGAGACCCCGATCTCCGCGCAGTACGCCTGCACGATCGGCTGGGCCCGGCGCAGGTTCGGGGTCGGCATGGCCGGGAACAGGTGGTGCTCGATCTGGTAGTTGAGACCGCCCAGGGCCGCGTCCACGACCAGCCCGCCACGCACGTTCCGCGACGTCAGCACCTGCTTGCGCAGAAAGTCCTCAGCCCCGGTCGGGTGCGGCATCCCCTTGTGGTTAGGGGCAAACGTCATGCCCAGATACACCCCGAAAACTGCCTGATTTATCACCAGGAAAGCCAGTGCCTGCAGCGGGGACAGCACCAGAAACACCGCAGCGGAATAAGCCACAAGGTGGACGCCGAGCAGGGCCCCCTCCAGCGGTTTCCGTTTCTCGACGAGCCACCTGATGCTGTCCCGCTTGAGCGACAACCCGAGCAAGGTCAGCAGCGGGAAGAAGAAGTACGCCTGGTAGCGCGTGAGGAATCCCTTCCCGGCGGCGGCCTCGCGGGACCACACCAGAACTCCGGGCCCGACATCCGGGTCCAGGTCGTCGTGGTTCGGGTTGGCGTGGTGCTTGGTGTGCTTGTCCATCCAGTAGCCGTAGGACATGCCGATCGCCGGATTCCCCGCGATCAACCCCGCCCGCGAGCTCGGCCGATTGGTGCGGAACACCTGCCGGTGGGCCAGATCGTGGGCGACCAGCGCGGTCTGCGCGAACGCCACCGCGAGAAACACCGCCACGGCCAGAACCCACCATGACGAGCCGATCACGAAGAACGCCGCCCACCCCGCGACCAGGGCGCCAAGAACCAGAGAGAGACGTACGGCGTAATACCCGGGCCGCCGTCGCAACAGCCCGGCCGCGTTGATCCGCCGGCCCAGTTCCGCGAAGTCGCTGCCGGCCGCCGTGCGCGACCGCTCTGCCAGTGTCGTCATGGGTAAAGGAGACCGCGCGAGGACTCACCAGGTCAGGAGCGTCAGCTCCCCGAAGCTTGGTAGGGCTAGCACTACTGAGTTGAGAGCGGCCTGGGGCCACGATGAAAGGCGTGGAGACAAGAGACTGGCTACGGGACGGGCTGCGGGCGATCGGCGCCGGAGTGCTGTCGATCGTGCTCGCCATCCTGAACTTCCCGCTCTTCGTGCTCTTCGTGGTGTCGCTCGTGCTGACCCCCGTCCTGGGAATCGGTCTGGCTCTGCTGCCCGCGGTGACCGCGCTGATCCGGCTTCGCGCCGATGTGGCCCGCCGGCTCGGGGAGCGTGTCGGGGTGGCGATCGCGCGGCCCTACCGGCCGAAACCGCAGCGGATGGGCCCGATCGGCTGGCGCCGCTACCAGTGGATCATCACCGACCCGGCCACTTGGCGGGACTTCGCGTGGTTGCTCCCGGGCGCGGTCGGCGGGCTGGTGCTCGGCATTCTGACGCTCGCTCTCCCGGCGTACGGGGTGGAGGGCATTGTCCTGCTACCGCTCTGGCTCTACCTCGGCACGGACTGGTACGGCTACGGCGTCATCTGGCCGATCGAGAACGTCGGCGAGGGGTTCCTGTCGCTGCCCCAGGGTGTGGTGATCCTGCTGCTCGGGCTGGCCGTCGCGCCCTACCTCCGCAAGGTCGAATACCTGTTCGCCCGGCTCTTCCTGGCGCCCACCCGCGCCGCCGAGCTGCGCCTGCGGGTCACCCAGCTCACCGTCACCCGGGCCGACACGGTCGACGCCCAGGCGGCCGAGCTGCGGCGCATCGAGCGTGATCTGCACGACGGTGCGCAGGCCCGGCTGGTGTCGCTCGGCATGACGATCGGCCTCGCCGAGGAACTGGTCGAGCGCGATCCGCGGGCCGCCCGCAAGCTGCTCGCCGAGGCCCGGGAGACCAGCTCCACCGCGCTGGTCGAGCTGCGCCACCTCGTCCGCGGGATCCACCCGCCGGTGCTGGCCGAGCGGGGGCTCGACGGCGCGGTGCGGGCGCTGGCACTCACCCTGCGCATCCCGACCACGGTTGATTCCGACCTCGAGGGGCGGCTGGAGACGCCGGTCGAGTCGGCGGGCTACTTCGCGATCGCCGAGGCGCTGACGAACGTGCAACGGCACAGCGGGGCGAACTTCGCGTACGTCAGCATCCGCCGCGCCGATGACGGTCTTCGATTGGAGGTCGGCGACGACGGGCACGGCGGCGCCGACCCGATGCAGGGTACGGGCCTGATCGGAATGGAACGACGCCTCGCCGCCTTCGATGGCACGATGACCGTGTCCAGCCCGCCGGGTGGGCCGACCATCGTGACCATGGAGCTGCCGTGCGTGTTGTCATCGCCGAGGACCACGCTCTCCTCCGGGACGGACTGACCCGGATCCTCCAGGCGTTCGACTTCGAGGTCGTCGGGGTCGCCGGCCGCGGTCCCGACGTGCTGCCCACCCTGCTCGCGCACAAGCCCGACGTGGCCGTTCTCGACGTTCGGCTGCCGCCCACCTTCACCGACGAGGGGCTGCAGGCGGCGATCGCGGCCCGTCAGGAGGCGCCCGGCCTGCCGATCCTCGTGCTCTCCCAGCACGTCGAGCCGCTTTACGCGCGGGAGCTGCTCTCCGACCGTCGGGGTGGGGTCGGCTACCTGCTCAAGGACCGGGTCGCCGACGTGGCCCAGTTCGTCGACGCGGTGCGTCAGGTGGCCGGCGGCGGCACGGTCATGGACCCCGAGGTGGTGGCCCGCCTGCTCGACCGCAGCCGGCCGCTCGACGTGCTCACCGGCCGCGAGCGTGAGGTGCTCGGCGAGATGGCCGCGGGACGTTCCAACGCGGCGATCGCGGGGCGGCTCTTCATCACCGAGAAGGCGATCAGCAAGCACATCAACAACATCTTCACCAAGCTCGGACTGCCGCCGTCGGAGGACGACAACCGTCGGGTGCTCGCCGTGCTGGCCTACCTCGACAGCTGAGCCTATTTTTGTTTCGACAGCTGCGGCAGGACGTCCGCGGCGATCAGCTCGACGTGGTCGAGGTCGTCCATCTCGATGATCCGCAGGTGCACCCGGGAGGCGCCGATCTCGCGCATCTCGTTGATCCGCTGCACGAGCTGATCGGGGGAGCCCGTTACCGGGTCCTCCGGCGGCAGCACGCTCTTGACGTGCAGGGGAGCGGCGCGGCGGGCGGCCTCGGCGTCGGTGCGGCCGATCGCGACCACGATGCCCGCCGACAGGGTCAGCTCGCGTCCGGTCATCTCCGCGGCGGCGCGTACCCGGTCGAAGGCTTTCGCGGTCTCAGCGACCGTCTTGAAGGGCATGTTGAACTCGTCGGCGTACCGAGCGGCGAGCTCCGGCGTACGCCTCGGGCCCCGGCCGCCGACGATGATCGGCGGATGCGGCCGCTGGACCGGACGGGGCAGCGCGTGCGCCTCGGCGAGCTGATAGTGCCGTCCCTCGAACGAGTACGTTTCGTCCTCGGCCGTGCCCCATAGTCCGGTGAGGATCTCCAACTGTTCCTCGAGCCGGTCGAAGCGCTCGCCGATCGGGGGGAACGGAATCCCGTACGCGGTGTGCTCGCGCTCCACCCAACCGGCGCCCATGCCGAGCTCGACACGGCCGCCGCTCATCTGGTCGACCTGCGCCACGATGATCGACAGTGGACCGGGCAGCCGGAACGTGGCCGAGTTGACCATCGTGCCGAGCCGTAACGTGGTCGTCTCCCGGGCCAGGCCGGCGAGGGTGATCCAGGCGTCGGTCGGGCCGGGCAGTCCCGGGTCGGGGGTGAGCGCACGATAGTGGTCGGCTCGCAGAAGGCCTTCGAAACCGGCGTTCTCAGCCTGTCGGGCGAACCTCAATTGGGTGTTGTACGTCGCACCCCGGTGAGGCTCGATGAACAGACTTACCCGCATCATCGTCCCTAATGAACAGCGATCGGACGGATACCGGATCATCATGATCGATCGTCCGGGATACGTCTACTTCGGCTTTTGAGATGAACCTGTCATCGATGCCTGCGCCAGTTTGCCCTACGATCCCGGTCGGGACACCTCTGGTCCCACGTTCGGCCCCTCACGACCCCGGTGGGCTATTTGACCGGGAAGTCGACTTTTCATCGACCGAACCAAGGTCGGGAAGGATCACGGTGCACAGAAGGACCCTCGTACGTTCCGTTGTCGCCGGCGCGCTCGCCCTCACCATGAGTGCGGCCGCCGGGTGCAGCGACGACTCGGCTGACGGCGACGGTGGTAACGGCGCCTCGCTCGAAAAGATCACTTACCTGACCTCGTTCGGCCTGTTCGGCCGCGACTCGTACGCCTTTGTCGCGCTCGAGAAGGGCTACTTCAAGGAGGCCGGTTTCGATGTCGAGGTCAAGCCCGGCGCCGGCTCCGGGGAGAACATCAAGTCGATCGTCGCCGGCCAGGCGCAGTTCACCCCGATCGACCTGACCGGTGGCCTCATCGCCGCCGGCGGCAAGGACAAGACCAGCGGTTTCACCGCAGTTGCGGCGATCCAGCAGCGCACGATGGCCGCGATCATCGCGCTCGAGGGTTCGGGCATCAATCGGCCCAAGGACCTCGAGGGCAAGACGATCACCGACCAGCCCGGCTCGGTCGTGCGGACGCTCTTCCCGACCTACGCCAAGCTCGCCAACGTGGACGACAAGAAGGTCAAGTTCCAGAACGGCAAGGCGCAGGAGCTGATCGGCCTGCTCGCCTCCGGCAAGACGCAGGGCATCGGCCAGTTCGTGGTGGGCAAGCCCACGGTCGAGTCGGTGGCCAAGGGCAAGAAGGCCGTCGTGCTGCCCTACAGC
>DASRYP010000074.1:0-2599 GCA_035687165.1 Actinoplanes sp.
GCTATGCGATGGGCGCCCGGGTGACCTATCCCGACCGCCAGATCTGCGTGCTGCTCGGCGACGGAGCCGCGGGCTTCTCCCTGATGGACGCCGAGTCGCTGGTCAGGCAGGGGCTCCCGGTCGTCATGGTGGTCGGCAACAACGGCATCTGGGGGCTCGAGAAGCACCCCATGCAGGCCATGTACGGCTACGACGTCGCGGCCGACCTGCAGCCCGGGCTGCGTTACGACGAGGTGGTCAAGGCGCTGGGCGGCGCGGGGGAGACGGTCGAGAAGGCGTCCGAGATCAGCCCGGCTCTCGAGCGCGCCTTCACCGCCGGGGTGCCTTATCTGGTCAACGTGCTGACCGACCCCGGCGACGCCTATCCCCGTTCGTCGAACCTCGCCTGAGAATCAGGGCTTGTCCGGCTCTTCGTGGTTGTTCAGATCCCTTTCCCACTTGGCGAGCATCTCGCGGTCGCGCCGGGACTGCTCGGTGTCGACCGATCGAAGGAAGTCAGGGTCGTCGTCGGGCGCCGCTGGGGCGCGACGCCGGCGCATGACCGTGCCCTCCTGAGGGATGGGCGCCGGACGACCCCAGGCGAAGTAGGCGACCGGGCCCAGCAGGGGGAGGAAGAGGATCACCAGCACCCACACGAAACGTGGCGCATTGCGGACGCGGACGGCCGACAAACAGCTGATCAGCGACAGCACCAGAAGCACCAGCTGCACGGCAGCCAGGAGAATGAACAACCGGACCATGAGGCAATGATGCCCCGCCCCGGCCGAAGCGGCGACGATCAGAGTATGACAATGAGGCTCGCGAGCACGGTAAGGGCGATCGTGGTCAGGGCATAGGCGGCGATAGCGCGTCGTCCGGGCAGCGGCGGGCGGCGGCGCAGGCCCCGGGCCCGGCGGTAGGCGAGCCCGACCAGCGCCGACCAGCCGAGCGCGCCGAGCGCCGAGGTGATCCACTGCGCGGGGCCGGCGCCGGGCTCGAAGGCCGGGCGGGCGGCGAGCAGGCCGACAACGGTGGCCGAGAGGACCGTACGCCGCCAGGCGAGCCGGGTGCGCTCGGCCGAGGCGCCGTGGTCCTCCGTCCACTCCGGCTGTGCGCTCATTCCGGCTCGCTCAGCTGGGCTCGCGTCATCGCGCGGGCATGAAGAGGACGGCGACGATCAGCAGCAGGGCGCCGAGGGCGATGGCGACGGCCAGGATCGCGGGGAACTTCGAGCCGGGCAGTTCTTGGCCGAGGCGCATGGCTCGCTCGGTGCGGGCCCAGTGATCGACCGCGCGCAGCGCCACTACGCCGCCGAGCACCAGCAGCGCGATCGCGATGATCTCGCGCAGGTGGGTGACGGGTAGCGGCGGCAGGAACTGGGCGCAGCCGAGCCCGCCCGCGATCAGCGCCAGCCCGGTGCGGATCCAGGCCAGGAACGTCCGCTCGTTGGCGAGCGAGAACCGGTAATCGGGGGCGCGGCCGACGGCGGGAGTCTTCTCCGGGTCGATCCATTGCCGCAGGCTGCCGAACACCCGCTGATTATTGACCGCTCAGGTCAAGAAGGGGCAGCCACCAGCTGCGTACTACGTCACTCACGCAGGTCTCGCGACTCACGCAGGTCTCGCGACTCACGCAGGTCTCGCGCGAACGGCCGCACCGGCACCAAAGAGAGTGGGGGTCGGCTCGACGTGGATGTCCGGCGCCGGGGTGAACGCCCGTGGTGGAGGATGTGAGGCGGACGGAAGCAGCCCGCCCCGTGACGGGGTGGTTCGGGTGGACATATCGCACACCTCCCTGTCTCCGACTGTAGCGATTCGACGGGCGCGCTGGGTGAGGTGTGTCACTCTGGGTGGCCGACACGGCAAAGCTACTGACGGGTAACCTGGCGAGAGGCGTCCGGCCGCAACGGTGCGTTCACAACAGGAGGTCGTAAGAGCGCGATGAATATCGTCGTACTGGTCAAGCAGGTGCCCGACTCCGGTGCCGAGCGCACCCTGAGCGCGAGCGACAACACGGTTGAGCGTGCCTCGGCGAACAACGTCATCAACGAGATGGACGAGTACGCCATCGAGGAGGCGTTGAAGATCAAGGAAGCGCACGGCGGTGAGGTCACCGTCCTCACGATGGGTCCCGCCGGCGCGACCGATTCCATCCGCAAGGCCCTGTCCATGGGCCCCGACAAGGCCGTCCACGTGCAGGACGACGCGCTGCACGGCTCGTGCGCCGTCGCCACCTCCAAGGTGCTCGCCGCCGCGCTCGGCACGCTGAACGCCGACCTGATCATCGCCGGCGCCGAGTCGACCGACGGCCGGGTCCAGGTCATGCCGCACATGCTCGCCGAACGGCTGGGCATCGCCGCGCTCACCGGCGCGCGCAAGCTCACCGTCGACGGCTCGACGCTGACCGTCGAGCGGCAGACCGACGAGGGCTACGAGGTCGTCACCGCCTCCACCCCGGCCGTGGTCAGCGTGTGGGACACCATCAACGAGCCGCGCTACCCGTCCTTCAAGGGCATCATGGCCGCCAAGAAGAAGCCCGTGCAGGCGCTCTCCCTGGCCGACCTGGGCATCGCGGCCGACGAGGTGGGCACGGCCGGCGCCACCAGCGCCGTGCTCGAGTT
>DASRYP010000075.1:0-2823 GCA_035687165.1 Actinoplanes sp.
GAGCGGGCGGCGGCCGGGAAGGGGGGTGCCCTGGCCGACGATCTCGGTCCACATCGGCAGCTCCGGCTCGCGGGCCAAGGCTTCCGCGGCCAGCCCGGTCGCCCAGCGACGGAACGAGGTCGCGGTCGGGCCGGTGGCGGGGGTGCGGCCCGCGACCGCGTCCCGCCAGAACGCGCCGAGCTCGGGCAGCAGGACCCGCCAGGAGACGCCGTCGACGGCCAGGTGGTGCACGAGCAGCAGCAACCGGCCCGGCGCCGACGGACCGGCGTCGAGCCAGGCGGCCCGGATCATCGTGCCGGTGGCCGGGTCGAGCGCGGCCTGCGCGACGCGCGCCTGTTCCGAGACCGCCTCCCACAGGTTCCGACCGGCCACGTCGACCCGGACGGTCCAGTCCGAAGCGCGCGACGAGCCGGCCGGGGGCACGGTGACGACCCAGTCCGGATCGACCCGGGCCCGCAGCAGGTCGTGCTTGTCGACGATCGCCTGCAGCGCCACCAGCAGCCGCTCCCACCCGAGATCGGCCGGCACCCGCACGACCGCCGACTGGTTGAAGCCGTCGGTCGGCCCGTTCACCTCGCTGAGCCAGCGCATCACCGGCGTGAGCGGGAAGGTGCCCACGCCGTCGCCCACACGATCCTCGGCGGCGGTGACGGCCGTGGCGGACAGGGCGAGGCGTTCGACCGTACGCTCGGCGAAGACCTGCCGGGGGGTGAGCCGCAGCCCGGCCGCGCGAGCCAGGCCGACGAGCCGCATCGCCACGATGCTGTCGCCGCCGAGCCGGAAGAAGTCGGCCTCCGCGGCGACCGCGGGCAGGCCGAGCGCGGTCGCGACGACCTGGGCCAGGATCCGTTCCCGCTCGGTGCCGGGCGCGCGACCCGCATCGGCCCGTCCCGCGGCGGGAGCGGGCAGCGCGGCCCGGTTGATCTTGCCGTTGGCCAGGGTGGGCAGCCGATCCAGGCGGACCAGGACGGCCGGGACCAGGTAGTCGGGCAGTTCGGCCGCGACCGCCGTCCGGAGGGCTTCGAGGTCGATCTCCGGCGGAGCCACGACATAACCCGCCAGCAGGCGTACGCCGGGACGGTCGGCCCGGGCCACGACGACGGCCTCGGCCACGTCCGGCTGCCGGGCCAGCACCGACTCGATCTCCCCCAGCTCCACCCGGAAGCCGCGGATCTTGATCTGCTCGTCGACCCGGCCGAGGTATTCGACCCGGCCCTGCTCGGTCCAGCGCACCAGGTCGCCGGTCCGATACATGCGACTGCCGGCCGGGCCGTACGGGTCGGGGACGAACCGCTCGGCGCTCGGCCCGGGACGGCCCAGATAGCCGCGGGCCAGTCCGGCACCGGCGACGTAGAGCTCCCCCGCGATGCCGATCGGCGTGTGCCGCAGTGCGTGGTCGAGCACGTACGCGCGGGCCCCCGCGACCGCTCGGCCGATCACCGGGCCGGGCGCGTCGGCGATGCGGGCCGACAGCGCGTCCACGGTAGCCTCGGTCGGGCCGTACAAATTGAACGCCTCCGTGCCCGGCAGGCTGCCGAGCCGCGCCCACAGCGCCGGCGGGATCGCCTCGCCGCCGACGCCGACCACGGCCAGCGGGCAGTGGCCGTCGCGGATCAGGCCGGCGTCGGCGACCTGGGCGAAGTGCGACGGGGTGAGCTCGATGAAGTCGATGCGCTCGTCCCGGATCTGCCGGGCGAGCAACTCGGGGTCGCGCTGTGTCTCCTCGGTGACGATGTGCACGGCGTGCCCGTCGAGCAGCCAGAGCTGCGGCTGCCAGGACGCGTCGAAGGCGAACGACCAGGCGTGCCCGACCCGCAGGTGCCGGCGGCCGGTGCGGGCCTGAGCCGGGCGGTGGAGCTGGTCGCGGTGGCTGCGGAACAGGTTCACCAGGTTCCGGTGGGTCACCACGACCCCCTTCGGGCGGCCGGTGGATCCCGAGGTGTAGATGACGTATGCCGGGTGCTGCGCCCGGGCCGGGCGGGTCCGTTCGCTGTCGGTCAGGTCGTGCCCCGGCAGGTCGTCCAGGGGCAGGCTGTCGATCTCGGTGACGACCAGCTTCGGACCAGCGTCCCCGATCATGGCGTCCAGACGCGCTTTCGGGTACGCCGGGTCGAGCGGCAAGTACGACGCCCCGCTCTTCAGGACACCCAGAAGCGCCGTGATCGCGTCGGCCGTACGCGGCATGACCAGGGCCACGACGTCCTCGGCGCCGATCCCCCGGGCGACGAGCAGCCGGGCCACGCGGTTGGCGCGCTCGTTGAGCGCGGCGAAGGTCCACTCGACGTCGCCGCAGACGACGGCCGGTTCGCCGGGCGACTCGGCCGCCTGCCGCTCGAAGAGCTGTGCGATCGTCGGATCACCGTCGGGCCCCGGCGGCGGCGGGTTCCAGCCGTCGCGCTCCGCACTGGACACCAGGTCGATCCGCCCGACCGGCCGCGCGGGGTCGGCGGCGAAGGTGGTCAGCACGGCGGTGAGCGCGTCGATGAGCCGCCCGGCCACCGGGGCCGGGAACAGGTCGGGGCGGTGCTCCAGGCCGACCCGCAGCCGCTCCCCCGGGTCGACGACCCAGGTCAGCGGGTAGTGGGTGGCGTCGCGCCCGCCCGCGTCAGCCGCCCTGAGCAGGGTGTCCGGCCCGTCGTCGGCACGGTCCGGATAGTTCTCCACGATCAGCAGCGTGTCGAACAGCTCCCCCACACCGGCGAGGCGCTGGATGTCGGCCAGGCCGAGGTACTGATGGTCGAGGAGCGCGGACTGCTCGTCCTGCACCCGGTCGAGCAGCGCCCGCACGGGCTCGGCGGGGTCGATCCGGACCCGTACGGGAAC
>DASRYP010000076.1:0-5773 GCA_035687165.1 Actinoplanes sp.
CGGCTGCCCTTGAGGCGATATTGGTCTCGTGCCGAATCGACGCCCTGGCGGCTGTTGATATCCGTCTGCGAGTCCTCGCACTCGTGATACGGACGTATGCCGGTGGTCGCGAAGTCCAGCCAGCGGCGAGGGTCGCGCATCGGTACGCGAGGCCCTGCTTCGAGCATCACCACCTCGTGTCCCGCGGCGAGCGCGGCGCGTGCACTCACGACTGCGGCGACACCACTGCCGACGATGCACAGTCTCACGACGGCTGCCTCCTCTGATGGCGATCAAGTCTCATCCGATGCTCTGAACGAGTGTGTTTCATGAGGACGATGCCAGAACCCGCCCATGTAGCCGTTGAAGTTGGCATATCCGAAAGCTCGAAATCCGCCGCTGATGAGCAGCAAGACGGCGATCTCGCCCACGACCGACACCCGATGCAGCTCGTCCAAGCTTGCCAGCCATTCAGGCGTCAGCTCGTCGGGCAGCACCACTTTCGACGAATAATCCGCATACGTGCTCAGATAGGATGGGCGCTCGCTGCACTTGAGTTGCAGATTACTCGTCAGCGACGACTGGGTCACGTGGTTCTGGAAACCGACGTACTCCGACACCAGTCTCGCTGTCGCCAGGAGAGAGGTCAGCACTGCCGGGGACAGGCTGCCGGTCTCTTCCGGCCGGATCAGCCGTGTCTGCGGCGGCTGCCGACGCTCGGACCGGCAGCCAACGGCCAGCGCAGCGATGCCGACAAGCTGCAGCATGGTCCGGCGATGCACGAGACCTTGGCCCGCCACTGAGGACTGGACCGGCACGCCTTTCTGCCCTGAACTCATGAGTGATTCAACTCTGTTTCTCGCACCTGTTCAATTCGCGTCGCAGACATGGTTCCTGCACACGCCGGTGGCCGCGCCGCCTCGACGCAACCCGACGTCCCGCCTATCCCACACGCCCCGACACTCGAATCGCCGACGTCTCGCCTACTCCATACGCCGCGGCGCTCGTATCGTTAGCGATTGGTCAAACCAGGCACACCTCGAAGTTCGAATCTCAAGTTACTGCCGAGGGTTGTAGGCCATTACTGGCTCCGCATAAGGGACCTATTCGGCAAACCGCCCCTCCCTCGAATCGGGAACCGGCGCAAACGGCGCCCACGTTCAGGAGCGCTACAGGGAGCGACGAAGCGCCGAGCCAGGGCACACGGCAGCGCCGCAGCGCGCTCCGGCTTGAGCCCGTTGACCAAGCCACAACGCGGCATCTTCGACTACGGAGCCCTGCTCCGGCCGCTCGACGCACTGCGCCACAGCGTGGTTTACGCCCACCAACCACAACTGGCCCGGCCGATCGCCGGGTCGGGAACGCCTTGGCGGACTTTGCCCTCCCATCGTCGAATCCGCTGTAAAAACAAGGCGATCGAGTTTCCGTACACTACGCCAGACCACGCTTGGCGGCGTCGGCCTCGCCCGCCGACCATAGCCGGGTCGCAGCCACATCGATCCCGTAGTGTGCAGATCCGGATCTACGAGCGCATGGGCGTGGAGCCGTCACGCAAGACACCTGAACCATCGCGAGGCGGCCTGAAACGCCCCGATCGAGTTTTCGTACATTACAGCGATCGAGGGCGATCAATCGACGGCGCGCCAGAGGCCGTACGCGCCTAATCCTCCAGCCGCGCCCACGGCAGTCGTTTCGAGTCCGAACTGAATCCAACGAACTCCGTTGAATGAAGATGCGACTGGCAATTTGCCTGCCGTAAACTGGATTCCATCGACGTAGAAGGCCCCCCAGCGAACCGAATGTGATAGGCGCCCTGTCATATAGAACTCCGCCGCGAATTCGGATCCACCTCTAAATAGGACCGACCGATTATATAACCATGAACTTGCCCGCAAAGGCGGCACCGTCCAAGCGTGTCCAATCTCGTGGCCCATATTCGCGATGTCACCCGGCGAGTATTTTAAGACACGTGTGGCAGGGTTATAGGTCCCCCCGATGCCTGGCGTTGGTTTCATCTTCGCCCAAGGAGGAGGAGTGAACGTCGCCGCTCTTGGTGGCGGCCGGCTTTTGAGAATCGCAAACATCTCTGCTGACGGCGCTCCCGCGCCGCGCTTGAAGCTTGATAGCGAGTGAACAATCTCGGCTTCGAGGCGCTTCTCGCCGGCGCTGAACACTACCCCTGCCGCGCGAGGACTTGAAGCAGCGATCAATATCACCTCACGACCAAACGAACCCAGATGATCCCCCATTCCAGGGAACATCGGTCTCTCAGGCGGACTCCAGCCTTCGGGCGGAGCACCACCCTCTCCAGTTGCGTTCCATTCATATTGACGATACCGCATTTCGGCATGGTACTGCCGAATCGGCTCGTTCGCTTCCCATAACGCATTGTTGTATGCTATGATTGCCGCCAAATCCTGCCGGACCTCTTCCGGAGAGGAAAAATCGACCTCCGGTGTTCGCCCTTGTGCGATCCGCTCAGCGGCTACCGTTTCCCTCCACCCTGTCAAGATCAGCTTCTCGTTTTCCTCTTGGCTCGCCTGTTCAAGCCAGGAGGGCGCTTCGCTCTTCCCGCCGATCCACCCACCCGACACATTCTGTTCGGGGTCCGACGAGCAGAGTGCCGTTTCATCATCAGACTCCATTCCGTTTGGATCACTCAATCTGGTCGGGCTCCCCCTCACATATTCATACAGACTCGATCCATCCACCAGACCTGCCGGATCCGCGCTCGTCCACCTCCCCAGCCACGGCGCATAATATCTAGCTCCGTGGTAGTACAGCCCTGTCTCCTCATCCCGCTCTTTGCCTGTATATCGATACCGCTTGGGCGTCTCAGTCTGACTGCGTACCGCCTGATAGGAGGAGCTACCATAGGGCGTGTACTCCTCGTAGGACATGATCTGCGCCTGGTCGTCCAGCTCGAGGCAGGCCGAGCCGAGGTGGTTGCCATGCTGATAACGGGTGAGCTGCGGCGGTACGCCCGGCTCACTCCCCTCGGTGCGCGTCTCGACGAGCGCGATGCGCTGCTGGCCGTCTATAATATGCAGCGTCTCCCGTACGAGTGAATTCACCCCGTGCCTGCGATAGATTTCGAAGACACTCAGATAGATGCGCTCGTCCTTGACCTGGCCCGAGGCTAGCTCGGTCACCTTACGCACGCGCTGCCCGCCAGCATCATAGACGTACCAGGTGCGCTCGCCCTGCCGCTGCATAACATCTTCATCGTCGGCATTCACGGCCTGGCGCTGGGTCATGTGCAGTTGGTCCTTGAAGTCCCACTGCATGATCTGCAGATGCGGCATGCGCAGCATGTTGCCGTGGGCGTCGTAGCCGTTCCCTCCGGCGCGGTAGACTTCCGTCGTTGAGCCGAGGGTCGTGCTGGTCAGACGGTTGCTGTGTTTGCCGGGCTCGAGCAGGCTAGGCTCGTCGTAGACATAGGCGCGCGTCCAGCCAGGGTGGGCCGGGTCACTACCGCGATGGATCATCTCCTGGAAGTTGCCGACCGAATCATACACATAGCGCTCGAGGTAGCGCCCCATGGCGTTGCCGTCGCTGGCCGAGAACAGGATACCCACACGCGGCATGTCGTTGTAGGAGCTGGGCACGGGCGCCCCGCCGACTTGCCCCAGATGCTCGCGGCCCGTGGCTTCGATCAATCGGTAGACAGCGTCATAGGTGTAGTCGGCGCTAGGCTCAACACGCTTATTGCGAAAGTAAATAGTCTGCTGAGCGTCGTCATGGATATGGGTAATGTTCCCCGACGGATCGTAGGTGTAGTGCAGATTCTGCACTTGGCAACCGGGCCAGCCGTCCGGAGGCGGCTGCGGGCAGTCGTCGGGGAAGGCGACGGCGTTGCGCCGGGTGAGCAAGTGCACCAGACGAAAGGTCAGCGGGTCGTACGCATAGGTGGTGCACACGCCGTTCCCGTAGTCGATCAGCGTGCGCTGGCCTTTGGCATCGTAATCAATGTTGGTAACAAATGGCGTCCACACCGGCTGGCCGTTCTGCCGTACGCCGCGCAAATTGACTTCCACTTGCTCCAGCAGACTGGCCTCGTTGTAGCCAGGACGGATGACGCTATTATCTGGCGACGTTAACTCGATGGGACGGTTCAGTGCATCATAACGAGCCTCGCTGGCGTAGACGTTAGCTTCCAGCGGTACATCGCCCGACCAGTTCAGCGTCACCTTGTATTCCTGAGCAAGCTGGCGCGAGCTGCTCAGCGCATTCCCCTTGAAATCATAATCCTCGCTGACCACCACCCCGGCCTGATCGAAGACCCGAACCACCTTCCCGCGAGCGTTGCTACCCTCGGGGTTGGTCAATGATTCCCCATACACGCTGCGCCCGACCAGCACCTCGTCACTCGCGCCCTCACACAGAAACGAGTCCGTGGGCCGCCGCAACGTATCGTAGCCCGTGCGGAACCGGTGCTCTCGGCTGTCCCATGCGTAGAGCGGCTTGCCAGCCACATCATTGAGCATCCAGCGCTCGCCCGCCTCCATGCTCGCCTGATGGACACGGTTCCCGAGCATGTCGTAGTCATACCGCATGACCACACGGCCTAGCGCATCGATGACCTCGCGCTGATTGCCTTCGATGTCGAATACCACTCGCGTGGCGTAGAACTCCTCGACGGGTGCATCGTCCGGTGCCGTGTTGCTGTGCTTGAACTTGTTATGCGCGACCGTCAGGAATGTGCGCCCGAGCGAGTCGGCATCAGCGACGGTGGGCGTTGCCGCATGAACAGCCGCTTTACGCGCAGCGGCCCGTTCCTGCGGACCGAGCGCTCCATCCTGGCGCTGGGCATACCAGGTGGGCAGATACTCGACTTCCGGCAGCCGGTTGAAGAGGTCACCCACATCGGCGTCGGCTGCGGGATCGGCCACAAGCACCGTGTCATTGACATCCCACGTCTCCTGCCGCCATGGATCGAACACCACCTTTTCCCAGGTATGGTTCGGGTGCAGCGTCGCGACCACACGGTCTACGGGGTCATAAAAAATGACTGGGCTGACGCCAATGCGCACATCGAACTCGAAGCGGTGCGTATCGGTGAAGAAGGGCTCGTACTGGCGAACCGGCTTCCCCTTGTTGTTGAACATGGTCCAGCCGCTGCCGACCCAACGCGGGCTGACCTCATCCGGCGTCATCTCCGGCAGGCCATCCGCGCCCACGATGATCTTGCCCGCGGCGTTGCGCCGGGGGACCGGACCCGGCTCGGCCTGGATCTTCTTCTGGACCTCGCGTCCCGAACCATCCGAATACGAGAAGCTGACCTGGATCTGCAAGCCGCCAGCCGGCAGCGGCTCGCTGGCGTGCTTCTCGCGGGCCAGTGTAGCGGCAACGGCGGGTCGCTTCTTCTGCGGATCAGGCTCGCGCCAGTAGCCTGTCAAATCGTAGACGATGCGCGTGGTGGCCTCGCCGAGTAGATCGGCAGCTATCTGGCCCTTCGGATTCGTGAAGAACTCGTCTATCTCCGCTTGCGTCAAATCGGCGCGGAACGCCGCCGTCAGCCGGTCGCCAGGAACCGGATCCTCCTCGGGCTTTCCCATCACAGCCGTGCCGACGACCATGCCGAGGGCATCAAACGCCACGGCCGCGCGGTTGCGGTTGGGATCCATGACCAGTGCCGGCTGCAGCACGCGATAGTCCTGGCCCTGACGCACGAGGGGGTGAGTCGGGTCGAGGCCGCGTTCGCCCACGGTGATGCGGTTGTCTAGGGCATCGCGAGTCTCCTGTACTAGGAGGTCGTAGGGGTCGTAGGTGACGATAGTCTCGGTGCTGACCG